>CAZWXC010000231.1:0-5013 GCA_964637935.1 uncultured Flavobacteriales bacterium
TGCCGTCCCCAAGAAATTATTAAGAATAATATTAAAATGCTAATTGCAATGTTTCGCAGTGGCCCTTTGATTACAAAAAGGCTTAGAATAAATAGAAATATAAAAACGGTCCCAAAGTAAACTGTGCCTAAAATGAAAGGTTGCTCGCCTGTATACAGCGGACCGTATTTTAGCAGCTGTTCTTTCTGAGCTTTTTGAAGATTGAATTTGTTTAAAGTATTTGCTACCGCACCGTCAATGGGAAGTGATTCATTAGATGATCCGCCTTCAAAAGATGGAATCACAGTAGTAAAAGACTCTAATGGACCGTATGACCATCTCATGGCATAATCTTTATCAAGACCGCTTTTCGAATCTTTGTTGTTTTCTTTTTTGTTGATTCTTAGTTCTCCTCCCCTAATCGTTTCTGCTTGATGTTCATACGCGCTGTATACAGTTCCTGAATTTGGTAATACAGCTATGAATCCACTTATGATCAATAAAATAGATGCCTGAACAAAAGACTTCGTTGCACCTTTTTTTAATGCATCAATGAGGAACACAATTGATACAATAAGACTAACCAAAATGAAATAGTATACTATTTGATAGTGACCAGATTTAATGAGTAGACTCGAAAAAATCAGCGTTAGGATAGCTCCTATATTTTTCTTACCCAAATACGTTAATAAGACTCCAGCGATAGCTGGAGCCATGTAAGCAATGGCAAAAACTTTAGTGTTATGTCCTGCAATTATCGAAACAATAAGATTTGAGGAAAGGCCATAACCAATAGCTCCGATAAGAGCGAGCCACTTGTTTACACCTAACGAGATCATCAGGATGTAAAACCCGATGAATAATATGAATATTTTACCAATGGTTGGAGAAAATAGGTCTCGCCATGTTAAATCTATTGCTCTGGCTATATTAGTTTTTACAACATAAGTGATAAAGAATGTTGGCATGCCGCTGAACACTCGACTTGTCCACATTGGCTCATCATCATGTGTCTCCCTATAATCCATAGTTTCCGCAGAAAGAAACTTATAGTTCACATTATCATCTTGAGAAAGGATATTTCCATTCATTTCAGGAGCACAAAAGCCTATTGCTATTATGACCAAAATAAGAATTGCTAAAGCATGAAACCCAAGTGATCTTTTGTCGAAATTAAAATTCATATTCAAGATTAGTTATGATTTTATCTTGGTGAGGTAATAAACTCCAGTTGTGAAAAAATTGCGTAAGTACGGAATCGACTTTATTATGCTAAATTGCTCTTTAGGTGTGAGTCCAAATTTGTATTTGTAAATAGGATTAAAGAGGTAGTGAACCCGTTCTAAAATAGAAAAATCAGCATTTTTGACCAAACTTTCAAATCGCTCAATTGAAATACCCGTCTCTTTAATTTCTACCAAGTTCGCGATTTTCATATCCGTTTCACCTAATGCCTTTAAAAAAAACTTATAAATCGGCATCGGTAACAAGTGATAGTATGGCAATTTAGATAGTAGTTTACCTTTAGCCAATTGCTGATGGCCGCCAAAAGGCATATACCATGGCGGGAATGCGTAAAATATCATTCCTCCAGGCTTTAAAAATTCGCTCAGTTTTAGAATGAATTTGCGCTGATCATGAATGTGTTCAATCACATCTTTCAAAATCACTAGATCAAATTTTTCTAGCAAATCTTTATTTGTGTCTACTAGATGAATGTCTTGATCCATAAAAGAAATCAGTTCTTGTTCCATTTCACTTTTCATGAAATGACGCGCATGTTCTAGTCGCTCTGATGCTAGCTCAATTCCAAGACAAGTGCATCCAAGTTCTGTAAAGGCTTTTAAGACGCCCGCTTCAGCGCAGCCTATTTCTAATACGCGATAGTCTGAATTGAGCTTGGCGTGTTTTTCAATGATTGGCAATATGAACTGTTTGGTAGTTTCATACTGCATGTTAAAGTATCGTTCCTTGTCTTTGTGGAATTCAAACGCCATAGATGGTGAGTTCTTTGCCGCGCAAAATAGTGTTTTAAACGTATTGATTCATACGCTCAAAACACCCTTTTTACTAGTCTTTTACTTCTTCAAAATCCACATACTCGTCATCGCTTGCCGATGATGGTTTATTGCCCGATGTCTTGCTTGTTTTGCGGATTTCTACATTGCCTTTATCATAGATTTTTTCAGCTTTCGGTTCGCGATTTCCATTCCTCTGCTGGTTCATCTGGTCTTGCATTTGCTGCGAAGCTTTGCGCAAGACATACTTTGCCAACCAAGGAAACACGTACCTCATCAACAGTCTAAAAACTGAATAAATGATGAGCGCTATTGCTAAAAATCTAATCAAACCCATTTAACGCGACAAATAAAGGTTTCTCTCAGAGTAAACCTTCTTGAAATACTCATCTTTTAGATCTTTTATGAAATAGATTGCCTCACCAGTCGATTTCATTTCTGGTCCTAATTCTTTAGAAACATTAGGGAATTTATCAAAAGAAAACACTGGAACTTTAATCGCATATCCTTCTTGGAAAGGTTTGAAATCAAAGTCTTTCACCTTCTTTTCGCCAAGCATTACCTTGGTTGCGTAGTTTACATATGGCTCGCGGTATGCTTTCGCAATGAATGGAACTGTTCTGGAAGCACGTGGATTGGCCTCAATCACATATACTTTTTCATCTTTCACCGCAAATTGAATATTGATCAAACCAACCGTCTTCAATTCTACCGCAATTTTAGCAGTGAATTCTTTGATTTGGTTCATCACATTTTCGCTTAAGTCGAATGCTGGAAGCACGGCATACGAATCACCTGAGTGAATACCAGCAGGCTCGATATGCTCCATGATTCCGATGATGTACACATCTTCGCCATCGCAAATAGCATCGGCTTCGGCCTCAATAGCTCCTTCTAGAAAATGATCTAACAACACACGATTATCGGGCATATCTCTGAAAATATCCACCACGTGCTTTTCAAGCTCGTCTTCGTTGATCACGATTTTCATGCCTTGACCGCCAAGTACATAACTAGGTCTTACTAACATTGGGTAGCCCAATCTGCGCGAAAGCTCGATAGCCTCGTCAGCAGTTTCAACTGCTCCATATTCTGGGTAAGGTATATTCAATGCTTTAAGCGTGTCTGAAAAACGACCTCTGTCCTCCGCTAAATCTAGTGCCTCATAGCTTGTACCTATGATTTTGATGCCATAGCGATCAAGCTTTTCTGCCAACTTAAGAGCGGTTTGTCCACCAAGTTGCACAATCACACCTTCAGGCTGTTCGTGCTCTATGATGTCAAGAATATGCTCCCAAAACACAGGCTCGAAATACAATTTGTCGGCCGTATCGAAATCGGTTGAAACCGTTTCAGGGTTACAATTGATCATGATGGTTTCGTAGCCACACTCTTTTGCAGCAAGCACACCATGCACACAGCAATAATCAAACTCAATACCTTGACCAATGCGGTTTGGGCCCGAGCCCAACACCACCACTTTTTTCTTGTCTGTTCTTACGCTTTCGTTTTCACCTTCAAAAGTGGAGTAGTAATAGGGCGTTTGCGCTTCAAATTCAGCTGCGCAAGTATCTACTATTTTGTAAACACGTTTAATTCCGAGTTCAAGACGCTTGGCGCGAACTTGACTTTCGAGGCAACGCATTACGTGTGCAATTTGGCGGTCTGCGTAGCCTTTTTGCTTCGCGTCATACAGCAATTGATATGGGATATCGTCTATTTTGTAGGTTTCAATCTTTCTTTCAATGCTGATAAGCTCTTCTATTTGATTCAAAAACCAAGGATCGATTTTGGTTTTTTCATAGATCGTTTTAAACGGAATACCAAGTTTGATGGCATCGTAAATATGAAAAAGTCTATTCCAACTCGGGTGAGCTAAACTGTCAAGAATCACTTCTTGGTTTTTAAGTTCTTTGCCGTCAGCACCAAGTCCGTTTCTTCTGATTTCGAGCGATTGACAAGCTTTTTGCAATGCTTCTTGAAACGAGCGACCAATGCCCATTACTTCGCCCACACTCTTCATTTGCAAACCAAGCTCGCGCTCGCTTCCTTTGAATTTGTCGAAGTTCCAACGTGGAATTTTTACAATGACGTAATCTAGTGTTGGTTCAAAGAAAGCACTTGTGTTTCCTGTGATTTGATTTTTAAGCTCATCAAGATTGTAACCAATAGCAAGCTTTGCAGCCACTTTTGCAATAGGGTAACCTGTAGCTTTAGATGCAAGAGCCGAAGAGCGGCTCACACGTGGATTAATCTCAATAGCAATGATGTGCTCTTGATCATCAGGGCTTACTGCAAACTGAACGTTACATCCACCTGCAAAATCGCCAATAGAACGCATCATTTTGATGGCCATATCACGCATTTTTTGGAATGTAGTGTCGCTCAAAGTCATAGCTGGTGCTACGGTAATAGAATCACCAGTGTGGATTCCCATTGGATCCATATTTTCTACCGAACAAATAATGGTTACGTTGTCATTATTGTCTCTAAGTAGTTCTAATTCAAATTCTTTCCAGCCAAAAAGGGCTTTGTCAATCAATACTTCATGTATCGGTGATGCATGCAAGCCGCGTTCTAACAGTTTGTCAAAATCTTCTTTTTTGTGAACAAAAGATGCCCCTGAACCACCCAAGGTAAACGATGGGCGAATTACAAGTGGAAAACCAAATTTTTGCGCAATTTCTTTACCGTCTAAGTATGAGCGAGCTATGGCAGAAGGTGCATAAGGAATGTCGATTTTATCTAAAAGCAATCTGAATTTCTCACGATCTTCAGTAATGTTTATTGCTTCAATGTCAACTCCAATTAAGCGCACATTGTGTTCTTCCCAAATGCCTTGTTTGTCGCATTCAATGGCCAAGTTCAAGGCTGTTTGTCCGCCCATAGTAGGCAATACGGCATCAATTTCTGGATGCTCTGTCAATATTTGGCGAATAGACTTTGGATCAAGTGGCAACAAATAAACGTGATCGGCTGTAACCGGATCGGTCATGATGGTTGCTGGGTTGCTGTT
>CAZWXC010000232.1:0-5010 GCA_964637935.1 uncultured Flavobacteriales bacterium
ACTTCAATACGCTTGTCATAATTTGGATGATTTTCCAAAACATTATCCAAATAGCCCACTGCTTGTTCAAAATTCCCTAAACCAATAGACAAATCGGCCGCTTTAAACAAGTAGACAGGTGTAATACTATCCCGCGGATTGATGCTCGCATAATCACGGTATTTACGCACCAAATCCATCGCTTTAGGTTTTTGAAGTGGCTGCGTCAAGTCTGCATTTTGGGTCAATTCCTTCTCTAAGCCAGCAATGTCTTCCAACATTTTTGCCTTTCCTTGTTCTGGTGTTAACGACTCGGTAGCAGCTGAGTCGCTTTTCGTTTCATTGTTCTCACTTCCGCATGCTACCAACACAGCAAGCATGGCCATTATCGCTATTCTTCTCATCTTTTTGCTTTTGGAAATTTCATTTTATAATCAACTCTCGCAATTCCTTTGCTGATATCGTTGAGTCTTTTTTTCAAAAATTGCTTGCGCAACGGATTCAAATGATCGGTAAAAAGAATGCCTTCAATATGATCGTATTCGTGCTGTATCACTCGTGCTTTCAAGCCATCATACACCTCTTCTACCAACTCAAATTTCTCGTTGTAATATTCAATCGTAATGCGCTCATGGCGAAACACATCTTCGCGAATGCCAGGAATACTCAAACAACCTTCGTTAAAAGCCCATTCTTCGCCAGATTCTTCCAAAATAATTGGGTTGATAAATACCTTTTTGAAACCATCAAGCGATTTCATTTCCTCGCGTTCGGCCTTGTTTTTTATTTCGTCTGCATCTTCAGCAAATGGCGAGGTATCTACAATAAATAATCGAATGCTTTGCGCAATCTGTGGAGCTGCCAAACCTACACCCTGAGCGTGATACATGGTTTCGAACATGTTATCAATCAATTCATTCAATTGAGGAAAATTAGGTTCAATTTCATCCGCTTCTCTTTTCAAAACGGGATCTCCATAGGCTACAATCGGTAAAATCATCTCAGTTACTTATTCAAATATTCTTGCAAAATTATGGTGGCGCTCACTTTATCAATGTTGCCCTTTTCTTTTCGTTGGCTTTTTTTGGCTCCTGCCGAAATCATCGCGTTCATTGCCAATTTGCTGGTAAATCGTTCATCCATTCTGGCTATTTCCTTGTCAGGAAAAACTTTTCGAAACGATTCTATAAAAAGCTTGATGTTCTGCTCAACGCCAGATTCTTCGCCATTCATTCTGGTTGGTTTACCGATAACAAGCTTGTAAAAACCTTGTTCGCGATCCAACTTACGCAAGCGATCCATTAAAGTAACGGTTGGTTCGGTATCTAGTCCATTGGCAATCATACCAAGCGGATCAGAAATGGCCAAGCCGCATCGTTTCATCCCAAAATCTAGTGCTAGCGTTCTTTTCACAGCGGCAAAGGTATTATTTGCACTTGCATTTATCCGACCTCTTATCAAAGCTGTTCCACGAAATTCTAATCAGAAAAAACATAAAAGCCAAAAAAGATCTTGAACTTATTTACTCAGATCAATTTACTTCGCGCCAAGCACAACAACAAAATGAATATTCGAGAAATAAAACCTTCAGACAGTCAAGCACTTGCTAATATGATTAGAAGCGTGTTTATAGAACATGACGCGCCTACTGAAGGCACCGTATTTACTGATCCAACCAACGATGCACTTTTCGAATTGTTTCAAACTGATAATGCTATGCTTTGGGTTGCAACAGAAAATGAAACAGTATTTGGTTGCTGCGGTATTTACCCAACGGAAGGTTTGCCTGAAAACTGCACAGAATTGGTGAAGTTTTATTTGCCAAAAGAAGCTCGCGGCAAAGGTATCGGCAGAGCGCTCATGGAAAAGTCCATTGAATCAGCACGAAAACTGGGCTATTCTGATATCTATATCGAAAGTTTACCTGCTTTCGCAAAAGCGGTAAAAATCTATAAGAAACAAGGGTTTGAGCAATTGATTCAACCATTAGGAAATTCTGGCCACAACGGCTGCACATTATGGTTTCTCAAAAAACTAGATTGATTGCAGGTTTAGCTTTTTAATACATCAACCACAGCTTGAATATCTTCTTCTGTATTAAACACATTAAACGAAACCCGCACACCACTGCCTCTAGCACTTGCATAAATTTTTCGGTCGGCTAGCGTTTGCGAAAACACATCTGAACTCACGTTCTCTGGCAACTTCAAGCTAAATAGATGGCTCGCGTATTCATTTGAATTGCCATAGCTTAAACCATTGGCATTCAAAAAAGAGTGTAGCGGTTGAGTCAATTCTTGGCAATAAACCTTTATAGCTGAAGGACTCCAATCATTCACCTGCTTTAAACCTTCAATCAACAAAGGCATCAAAAGGAAATTACTGGTCTCGCCCACGCTGTATCTTCCAGCTCCAGGCGTGTATGTTTCTCCATAATTGGTCAGCTCGCTAAACTTGGTTGAATTAGTTCTATTCATCCACGATTCTTCTATCGGAATACCATTATTGAAGCGTTCGCTCATGTAGAAACATCCTAATGAATATGGCCCAAAAAGCCATTTATAACCTGCACAAATAAGAGCATCAATGTTTGCTGCTTCTACATCAATATGCATTGCGCCAACTGCTTGTGTACCATCTACCACAAAAATGGCATTCATTTCTCTGCACCTCGTTCCAATCGCTTCTAGGTCAAACTTGTAGCCGTTCATCCAATGAATGGCAGACATCACCACAGCAGCTGTTTCATTATTGATCGATGACAAAATGCGCGCGTTCCAATCAACAGCAGATTGGTCTGCATCAGTTGCAGCAATGGTCTTTATCGATTTCTGAAAAGTTGAGCACCATCTTTCTACTGCTAAATAATCGCTTGGAAATTCGCTTTCAATAACCACAACATGTTCACCTTGGGTAGCAGGAATGTTTTTCATTACTGAGCTCAAACCATAAGAAACTGCTGGCATAAACGCCACCTGAGCGCTTTTGCAATGGATCAACTTCGAAAACAAGCTTCGTGCAGTTTCTAAACGATCAAAAAAATCATTGGCTGTACGCAAATGAATCTGCTTTTCGCGATTCAATGCATCTTGCATGGCTTTTTCGCTGGCAAGCAACAAAGGCGATTTTGCCGCACAGTTTAGGTAATGAATGTCTTTGTCAAGAAAAACAAGGTGTTTTTGATTTTGCATGCGCAAGAATAATATCTAATTTGGTAATCGCCATTCAGAAAAAGAATCCGACCTGATTCTAATTCAAAGCGTGAGGCTTGAAGCTTTAGTAACAAATTACACTCATGAAAAAAATTGTCTTTTCACTACAACTCTCCATCTTTACGTTGGTCGGTTTTTCGCAAACTGACCTTCCAGCTCAAACCGATTCAGATTCGCTTGCCTTAATGCCTTCAGTTCACAAACGTGAACAAGCAGTTTCAGAACGAATAATAATTGCTGACACTCTCTTGGGTTGCGGCCGGCCAATAAGCTGGTTTCCTTATGATCCATTCGGGAAACGAATGCCTTTCTCTAACAGAGAAATTGACTCCATGAATAGAACTTTACGATGATCTTAACATTGGATAAATCAACCTCTAAAAACATGTTCGCAGTAATCTATTCCTTCTCCATAAAGCCAGAACGAGCAGCACAATTCATTACTGCATGGAAAGAAATGACTCAGTTGATCAAAGCGTTCGAAGGTGGTTTGGGTTCGCGGCTCCATAAAAAATCAGAGACAGAATATATTGCTTACGCCCAATGGCCAAGCCGTGAAAAATGGAAAAATGCAGGTGGTAATCTGCCGAAAGAAGCCGAATTAATAAGTCAGGCCATGCGTGAATGCTGCATTGAATCGAAAACAATACATGAACTGGAAATGGTGGAAGATTTGCTAAGTAAGATTTGATACCCTGCCTGTTTTGTTCCCTCGATGCTATTTAAGGATTAGAGGACCTCGAACTAATACCATAAAAGTCTTTTCCATTGCTGTACAAAGAATGAGTTCGACATCTTTGAAGGGTTACTTCACTTTAACATACTCAAATGAATTTAAAGGATAAGCATGTGGATTACTTATTCGAAAATCCGGATTAATGAATGTATCTGAAATGAATAACTTATAAGTGATTGAATACGCATCATATTCTGCTCTGAATGTCCAGATGTTTTCGCCATCAGAATCCTCAGGTATAAGCGAAAGTTTTAATCCAAGCTCAGGATCGTGTGTAAAATTACCCCAATTGCCTTTTGATTCAGTAATTAACTCATCACTTATTTGAAAATTGCCGTCATTGTCAATTATTAAACTGACTAAAGACTTGTCCTCAGGAATCCCGGTGGTTCTGCGATAGTAACCAATCAAATTATCTTCCGTTTTCTGCTCACAACTATTCAGGAAAACTATAAATATTACTATGGAAATCTTAATGGTTTTCGATTGAAAAAAGGTTCGCATGGAGTAAAAGTATATTGTGATTAGACGTTCAGTTCTATAGTTTGATATATGCCAACTAAGATTTGCAGTCAGAGTAAACAATCATGTAATTTAATAGTATATTATCTATTTTCAGCCTTTATATTAATAATATCTTTCTATGCAAATGCCTCGGGTTTATTCTAAAATAATACCATAAGATTTGTTGAACAATTTCCAGAACTTTATTCGAAATAAATAGAATTGATGAGCAAATAAGGTCAATTAAATATCGAACTTCTTACTGTAGTTCACAATCTTCGCATCTACTTACCTTTGCCGCCTTAAAAAACCACGATAATGGCCAATACATCATTACCTCAATTAGAACATCTGATAAATGCCGCTTGGGAAGACCGCTCATTGCTCACCAATGCTGGAACAATAGCGGCAATTGAAGAAGTAATTGAACGAATTGACAACGGTGTTTTGCGCACTGCGCAACCAACCGAAACGGGCTGGCAAGTGAATGATTGGGTTAAAAAAGCGGTAATCCTCTATTTTCCAATTCGTAAAATGGAAACCATTGAGGTTGGTCCATTTGAGTTTCATGATAAAATG
>CAZWXC010000233.1:0-5000 GCA_964637935.1 uncultured Flavobacteriales bacterium
AAGGTGAACACAACCACACTTTGCAAAAAGTCTTTGATCTGTATGGTGTCTGGAACAGTAAACTCTGCACCTAAAATTCGCCCATGCCAATGTGTTATTTTCTGGGTGGTCAAAAGCAAGTAATATGTGGTAAGTGTCATATATCCAACACCTCCTATTTGAAATAAACACAAGATGATAAACTGGCCAAACCAATTATAAGATTCGGTTACGCCAACGGTAACCAAGCCTGTGGTAGAAATTGCTGAAACTGAAATAAAGAGACTATCGATCAATGCCACGCTTTGGTTGTGAAACAATGGAATCGACAATAGGACAAATCCTACAATTGAATACAAAAAAAATCCCCAAACCAAATTCATTTGAGGTGAGTTGCTAATGCGAAATTTGAGGTACGCATTATATACAGTTTTGAAAAATGATTCTTTAGGATACATAATGTTTAGCTATTTGTATCAACTTTCAAAGTTTTAGCATTTGAAATTTAATACGACTTCAAATTAACATTTCCGCATATGAGAATTTGAATTGCATGTTGAGCACACACCACATTTTGTGTAGAATATCAGCAACAGCGCCATCCTTCGATTTTGACTTTCTGTAATCAAATCAAACTTAAGCTTCTATAATCCTTTGAAAGAAACCGCCATTCAACACTGAAAAACAGTGCGTTAAAACCAATTTCCAAAACGTTTCCAGTCAAAAAACCAAGAAAAACAATCACTTATCGCATGGTGATTGCTCTGAGAGTGGCGAAGCCTGAGATAAACTCAAGGCTAAAACCAATAAACAACATTATGAAAGTGCTAGTGATTGGCGGAGGAAACATGGGCTTGACCTATGCCGAAGCCATAGCCAAATCAAAATTTTTAAAAGCCAAGGATATGATGATTCTGGACAGCGCTCCAGACAAAACCATTGAATTGAAAAAACAAAGTCTATTTGACGTTTATGACGATTTAGAAAAATGCCTTCCGAAAGCAGACGTGGTTTTTATTGCCGTAAAACCTTACCATGCCGAAGCATTGATGCGAGATATGAAACCGCATGTTGCTGAAGGTCAAATTTTCATTTCGATCATGGCGGGCGTTACTATAGGCGCCATTCAAGAAGGTTTAGGCGTAGAAAAAGTAGTAAGAGCCATGCCGAATTTACCTGCTCAAGTAGGAAAAGGGCTCACCTCGTTTACTGCAGCAGATGAAGTTTCTAGATTAGAGCTGTCAACCATCGAAAATTTACTTGATACCACTGGTCGTTCGGTGCGCTTAGATACCGAAAACGATATAGATGCTTCTACCGGAATTTCGGGAAGTGGACCCGCATATATCTTTTACTTTATGCAATCGATGCTTGAGGCTGCCAAGAAAATGGGCTTTTCAGGGCACGACTCAAAAGTGCTCGTTGGACAAACATTTGAAGGAGCTGTTGAACTGTTCAATACACACGACTTAGATCCTGAAACATGGATGAACAGAGTGGCATCGAAAGGCGGAACAACGCGTGCCGCACTCGATTCGATGGATGATAACAACGTAAAAGAGTTGATTAAAGAAGCTGCATACGCTGCATTTGACCGCGCTGTAGAACTTGGAAAGGAGTTTCAAAATGCTTAATCCAAACAAAGAACAAAAGCGCATTGTAGTTAAAGTTGGAACCAATGTAATGACCAACCGCGACAACAGAATTGTCCAGCCTATTTTAAAGCAATTGGTTCAGCAGATTTCTCATTTGTATGAGCAAGATGTGCTCACTGTGCTTGTTTCTTCAGGTTCGGCAATTGCCGGAAAAGAGGTAATGAGCAACGATATTAACATCAAAGACAAATCGGTTAGAAGACAAGTGTTTTCGGCTGTTGGTCAACCTCGCATGATGCGCCATTACTACAGCATTTTTCATGATTATGGAATGCGCTGCGCCCAAGTGTTGGCAACAAAGCGCGATTTTGACCCAGGAGTGCATCGCTATAATATGATCGGCTGTTACGAAGGTTTGCTTTCTGAGGGCATCATTCCTATTGCGAATGAAGATGATGCGGTATCGCTATCTATGTCCATGTTTACTGATAATGATGAGTTGGCCAGTTTGGTTGCCCAACTCATAAATGCCGACATGTTGATCATTCTCACTGACATTGATGGCTTGTACAATGGCCATCCAGAAGATGAAGACACGGAATTGATTAAGCATGTATCTGTGGATCAAAAAGTAGAACAATACATTCAAAAAACAGAAAAAGGAGAAGCCGAAGGCCGGGGAGGCATGCGCTCAAAAATTGGTGTTGCAAAAAGCACCGCACAAAAAAACATACCTACTTATATCGCCAACGGAAAGCGTGAAAACGTGATTATAGATATTGTAGAAGGCAAAAATGTAGGTACCAAATTCACTCGATTAGATCCGCTTGAAGAAGCATTTGAAGAATTAAAATCTAATCAATAAAACAATACTATAATGGACCTGATTCCAACTGAAATAAAACAAAACGTATTGCAATCGATGATTAACATCATCGATAAAAGCAGAGCTAAAATTTTAGCTGCAAACCAACAAGATTTAGAGGCTTTTAACGTAGATGATCGTGCATTGTATGATCGCTTGGTGGTGGATGACGCCAAAATTGATGGAATGATAAAAGCCGTGAAAGAGGTGAAAAACCAGAGCGATCCTGTAGGCAAAATTTTGAGCGAACTCACCCTTGAAAACGGGTTAGAAGTCATCAACAAAACGGCACCATTTGGCACGATCATGATCATTTATGAATCAAGACCCGATGTTACCGTTGAAGCTGCGGTTTTGGCTTTCAAGGCCAATAGTAAAATCTTGCTCAAAGGAGGAAAAGAAGCCATCAATAGCAACAAAGCTTTAGTTGAATGTTGGCACGAAGCGCTCACCGAAAATGGCTTAAGCGAAGACTGGATTACGCTGTTTACACTCAATCGCGAAGCAACGCAAGCATTCTTGAAAAATCCGACAGAAAAATTGGATTTGATAGTGCCTCGTGGAGGTGAAAAACTCATTGCTTTTGTGAAAGAACACGCAGAATGCCCTGTTTTGGTAAGCGGCCGCGGAAACAATTTTGCCTATGTGGCTGCAGATGCAGATTGGGAAAAAACCAAGAAGGTGATCATAAACGCCAAAACGGACAAAATCAGCGGTTGTAATGCGCTTGACAAAATTCTATTCGATGAAAAGCTGCCCAATCTTGATCAAAAAATGGCGGATTTGGCTTCCGAATTTGAAAATAGGGATGTGACAATCGTGGCCGACAAAGCGAGTTTACCTCATTTAAAAAATGCGCAACTCATTAAAAATGAATCGGTATGGTTTGAAGAATTTTTAGCGCTAAAAGCGTGCATTGGTCAAGTGAATTCAATGGAAGAAGCAATTGATAAAATCAACACTTACAGCGGAGGACATTCCAGTACAATTCTAACCGAAAGCAAATCAAAAGCTGCCACATTTATGCAAATGGTAGACAATGCTGCGGTTTATCACAATGCCTCTACCCGATTTACAGATGGCGGACAAATGGGTGTTGGAGCCGAGTTGGCCATTAGCACCGACAAGCTTCATCACCGCGGCCCACTTGGCTTAGAGCAATTGGTCACCAACAAATATTATGTGTTTGGTGATGGACATATCAGATAATTTGAGTGCAATATCTGCTTGTAAAAACAGGTTTTGAATTAGGTGATTTTCAAATTTCGTAGAGGCAAAAGCTTTCAATTAATTTACTTATTGTACTTTTAACCAAAACAAATCGTTTTTCATTCATTTTTCGTCCCATAAATGACATGAAAACGTTGTTGAGGAATATAAATGCTACGCCTACCTTTTATGAAATCATCCTTCTTAAGTCTACTTGTCTGTTTCGTATTTTCTTTTTGCGGAAACGCACAAATAATTACAGGCGGCAGCACCACTGCGCTACCAAATGATTGTTATAGACTTACAACTGCTGCAAACGCGCTTTCGGGCTACGCTTATGAAAGCCAAAGCATCAATTTGAACGATTCTTTTGATTTCAGTTTTTCAGTGAATTTAGGCAATACCGAAATTGGTGCTGATGGTATCATGTTCGTGCTGCGCAATTCATTAGATCCATCTCAGCTTATTGCTGGAGGCACTGGCGGATCTATTGGTTTTACTGGTGCTGGACTCGAAAATGGATCATTAGGCGTTGAAATTGACACTTATCAAAACAATGATTTGGGAGACCCGAGTTATGATCATGTGGCCGTATTTAAAAATGCATCAACCAATCATAATTTACCAAATGCATTAACTGCTGCCGTGCAAGCATCAAACGCAAGTGCGAATATTGAAGATGGAAACAATCATTCTTTTAGAGTGACATGGCAGCCATCTAATCTAACCTTGAGTGTTTATTTCGATTGCAACCTTAGAGTGCAATATACTGGCAACATAGTGAATGATATTTTTGGCGGAAATGCGAACGTTTTCTACGGATTTATCGGCACCACAGGTGGTGTAAACAACCAACAATCATTTTGTTACGCTCAGCCCATTGATAGTTTTTTGATTGATTTAGTGAATGACTCCATTTGCCCTGGCGAATCTGTTCAACTGCTAGCTGGAACTGCACCAGTAAGTTTTTCGTGGAGTCCATCTTCAGGACTCAATTCCAGCTCCATTCCAAATCCTACTGCATCACCTAATCTCTCTACAGACTACGTAGTGTCTGCAAATTATTTGTGCGAATCTAGAACCGACACGGTAAACATTCATGTTTTCGAAACCGATGCTAACACTTTTAGCTTGGGCAACGACACCATTATTTGCAGTCCAGAATCGGTAACTTTTGACCTGAGCAGCACCAACTATGCAGGTTATTTATGGCAAGACGGGTCTACCAATAATCAATATACAAGCAGCACCACACAATTGGTTAGTGTGCAAATAACCGACCTCAACGGATGCACTTTTTCTGACCAAGTAAATGTAGAAGCGAAATCAGCACCAAATTTGAATCTTGGTAA
>CAZWXC010000234.1:0-4992 GCA_964637935.1 uncultured Flavobacteriales bacterium
TGCATCAAAGTATTTGTTTTTGAGCGGATGGTACACCACATTGAGTTTGTGATAAGGTTCAATTGCGAATCGTGCACCACCCAATTCCCAATTTCCAAAATGCCCCATTACAATGATGATGCTTTGCTTTTGGTCGTAATATTTCTTGAAAATAGAGGTGTCATCAAACGAAATTCTTTTGCTCAGTGTGTTTGGCGAAAAAGTCAGCGTTTTCAATGTTTCTACAATCAGATCAAAGAAAAAGCGGTAAAAATCGTGTTGAATTTTCTTGATTTCTGATTCAGACTTTTCAGGAAACGAGTTTTTCAGGTTGTTGTAAACTACTTTTTTTCGGTAGCCAAAAATGCCATAAACCAGTACGTATAGAAAATCAGACACTCGATAAATGAACCAAAAAGGCGACCATGAAATGAGGTAAATCAGTGGAAGTGATATATAATAGACAAGCGCTTTCATGCCATTGTTTTAGCTCAATTTAAGGGGGCGCAAAAGTAATGCTACACCAAAACAAATCACCGTTTCGGTGCTATGTTATAAACAGGAAACCCAACAATAAGAATTGAATGTTTGCTGGATCAATGCCTATTGTCGCAAAGCGTTTGAATGGGTTGCGTGTTCTGATTTAAGAAATAAATGGCTGGGCAGCCAAAAGACTCAAATTGGAAACCATAGATAACGGGTGGTTTGCCAATAAACAATTCACCAGCGAATTGATAAAATTCAGCCAAGTTTGTATTTGTTTGAATTCCGTTGAGTGGGGCAGATGAGGCGCTTTCGCCATCCATTAAAAAGTGATCTAACACAATATCCTTTCTAAAGGTGTGAACCACGGCCAACTTCCTGCCTATTAATCTTCCTTCATGTAAAAGTTCTTGAACGTAATAAGTATAGTTATCGCTCGTAGAAATATAGGTTTTGCCCGTTTCTGTGGGTTGAACATGGTGATATTCAGGCTCAAGTTTTGTGTTTCCTGGAAATTGATCAGCTTGCGTTTCTTGCCACAAAAGAGGTTTTAGTTTTCCAGTTTGAAAAGGATTTTGATTGCTAATCACAACGAAATCGCCACTTTGGAGGTTGCCAAAATCAAAGCCAATCATGTAATCCTGAAAGGTTACAGGTCCGTCAGAATCGCTGTAATACATATTGATCACAGCCATCAAACTTAAATCACTCACTGCGTATGATGCAACTGAATCTTGAATTTGGAAATACACGAAGACCGAATCTGATTCTGCAATCTGCAGCCGTGACAAAAAGCGCTTTCTGTATTCAGATTTCAGCTCGAAATGAAGCATTTCAGTATTTTCCAGATCACCCAAGTATTCATCTGGAATGATAGCATCTTGCTCGGTTTCATTTTCAGAATAGGAGTAACTATCTGATAAAGAAACATAGTACAGCATCGTTTCGCCATTCCCGTATCCGCCAACAGTATACACTTTCAGGTCTTGCCCAATAGAATGCATGGAACCGATAAGCAGGAAGAAAACAAGGAAGCGATGCTGCACTTTGATCATTCTTTTGGCTTATTGAAACACATACCCGAATACGCGTTTCAAAATGTCGGTAACGCGGTGCATTGGATTCTCGCGAATCAATTTTTCTTCGTTGGCCACTTTCGTGAAAAGTCCTTGAAGAGCTCGTTGCGTGGTATGTTCAGAAAGTGAATTGTTTTGAATTTTGCTCCACAACATGCCGTTTAAAGAGGCAGTATTGTAAGTATCAATCACCTTTTTGTAGGTGTTTTCGGCAGAAATACCATTGACATATTCTTTGTTAAGCGAAGTCTGAATTTTAGGTTTAAAAGCATTGTAAAGTTGCTGAAAAGTTTTCTCACGCAAATAGTGTGTGGCTGCGGTATCGCTTCCTTTCAAAATACTCAAGCCTTCGGTAATGGTCATACTTGTGATGGCATTGATGAAAATAGGTTTTGCCTGTACGGCAGCATCTTCGGCAGCGCGGTTTACTGAAAGCACTGCATCATCTAAAAATCCATTGAGCAATGGCACTTTTTGAACTTGATCATATATGGGTTTCGCTTCTTTTGGAAGCAATATTTTTAACGCTGCGTCTCCAAAATAGCCATCTTTTTTTGTGAGGCGGCTTACCGCGCTATCTGCACCATGTGTAAGTGCGGCTTTCAAGCCTTTTATGATTTCGTCATTGGTAAGTACGTCTTTGGTTGGGGTAGCAGGAACGCCATATTTACTGGCTTCTTTCATTACTTTATCCAATTCTGCACAGCCATAAATGGCGATTAAAATTCCGAAGGAAAGCACTGCTAAGGTGATTTTTGATTTCATGTTTTTGAGGGGTTTTATACTTGGCGCGAATTTATATAAATGCCCTTCTTTAATTTTTTTTCATTTCCATAAATCCAAGCCTAAATCCGTGGCGTAAGTAGAGCACATCTTTTGGGGAAAAGGTGTTTTATCGGTTAAGCATAGCTTAATTTGGTAATAAGGGTGATTTGACGAAAAAGCTCCGTATTCACGGAGCTTTTTCAATTTATAGCGTTTCTAAATCACCGAAAACTCCCTTTTTAAAAAGGAAAAAAGTAGGGGATAAGCGCCACGCTAATAATCCAAAAAAGAAGATTTAACCAAACGCCCACACGCATAAAATCTCTGAATTTATAGCCTCCAGCAGAATAAATCATGGTGTTGGTTTGGTAACCAATGGGTGTCATAAAACTAGATGAAGCTGCAAACATGGTTGCCACCAAAAACGGCACGGGCGACAAGCCCAATTGCAGTGCAGTAGCAATAGAAAGCGGTGCAACAAGTGCCGCTGTAGCATTATTGCTCATGAGTTCGGTCAAGATGCTGGTTAAGAGGTAAATACCAGCTAGAATGGCCACAGGGCCGTAAGATGAGAATTGGTCCACAATCATTTTGGCAAGCATTTCTGCCAAACCTGAGTTTTGCATGGCAACGCCCAAACTCAATGCACCGGCAAGTAAGAAAACAATGGGCCACTGAATACTTCTGTATACCTCTTTCATGTTTAAAACACCGGTAAGCACGAGTGCTATCACGCCAAGCATGGTGCTGGTTACAATGGGCAAAAGATTAACTGAAGCGGTGAAAATCACCCCAACCACAATACTCATTACCAAGTAAAATTGCTTGGCATTGAAATTCAAAATTCCTTGCTCACTCAAGATAATGAAAGGCACATTTTGATCGCGATTTGTGCCTTTGTGCTGTGCCAAGTAATGTGATTTCATTTCGCATAAAATCACGTCACCAGCTCTCAATTTCACATCTTGAAGTTGTTCTTGCAACACTTCTTCTCGATGACGAATAGCTAAAGGCGAAGCTCTGAATCTTCTTCTGAAATCAAATTCGCGTAAGGTTTTACCTTCTAATTCTGAGTTGGTAGGAATCACCAATTCTACAAAAGCCGAACTTCCAGCTGCTTGATCTTCAGGATCTGCATTTTCGTCAGAAAACGGCATTACTTTCACCTTGAGTGAATCTTTTACTTGCCTTATTTTCTCCACGTTACAGCGCACTTTCAAGATATCGCCAACCATTAAAACGGTATCGCCTTGGGGCAAGTTTAGCGTAATGCTTTGTCTCCGAAGTTCCAAGATTTCGATTTCTAATTCTTTCACCAATGGTGATGATAGAATCGATTTTCCACTCAATCCTGACTCAGGTAAAATTTCAATTTCAGCTAAGTATTCAAGCAAGTTGGTTTCAAGTTCGCTGTCTGAACCCGCTTTGCGCGAAGGCAAAAGACGTTGGCCAAACAAGATCATAAACGCAGATCCAACAGCTACAAAAATGAGCCCGAGCGGAGTAAAAGAAAACATGCTAAACGCCTCAATGCCATTTTGTTCAGCAATTCCGTTTACCAAAATATTAGTCGAGGTTCCAATTAAAGTGCACGTTCCACCAAAAATAGAGGCGTAGCTAACCGGAATTAGGAGTTTAGAAGCCGCACGATTGGCATTCTTGGCAATTTGCGTGGTAACGGGAATCATAACCGCCACCACAGGAGTGTTGTTGATAAAAGCAGAAACGGCACTTACGGTGAGCATAAGCAGAATTACCCCACGCTGGTAATGGTTTCTGAAAATGGTAGTGAGTAATCCGGTCACGTATTGCAGCGAACCCGTTTTAAGAATAGCTGCACTAATCACAAACATGAAGGCCACAGTCATGGTAGCAGAATTGCTAAAACCAGCCATGCTTTCTAGTGGTGAAATAACTCCAGTAACCACCAATGCACCCATAATCATGAGCGCTACCAAATCGATGCTGAACTTTTCGCTTATGAAAAGAACAACTGCACCGATGATAACACAGGCGGTTATAATGGCATCAACACTCATTCTATTGATCCTTAGTTATTTGAATTTCCTGAATCTCAACACCATTTTTGTGATAACTCCAAAGTGTGGGTGTGAACTTAGCTTGTATGTATGCAAATTGTTGAATAATGTTGGAATTGCCGCCATACAATGCAGCTCGTGTTTCGGTGGCTTTCATGGCCATATATGCAAATTCAATCGCAGTGTAGTAATTGGGTTTCCAAATCAATCGCGCATCACATTCTAATCCCCAAAAAGGCGAAAGTTCTTTGTTTGTAACATCTACTTGCTTGCTTGTGGTAGCAAATGCATGTGTTTCTAATTTCAATTCAAATTTTGACTTAATGCTGTATTTCTGCTTAAAATAAAGGTCGCCTAAGCCTTCGTGGTTGTAAGTTCTTACTGCATTGGCGGTGTAATCCATGCGCCCATTATGCTGATGAAAGGCTCCATATTGAGCTAAAAATGACCTTGAAATACCGCCAGCATTCGTATTGCTAGTTCCAGATAAAAATTCAGCACCTATCGCAAGTTCATACCTGTTTAAGTCCGTTTTTACTTCAGGGTTCAAGAAATAGGCGGTCAGTTGTTGGCCTGTGTTTATGTGACCAAATTGGTAGTAGCCTTCTAGTTTGGTTCCTACCCTTCCCCTTGCTAGGCGCTGTTTTTCA
>CAZWXC010000235.1:0-4979 GCA_964637935.1 uncultured Flavobacteriales bacterium
AGAAAGTACAACAAGACGCATCATTTTTTCATGAATATAGGGCCATATATAGCCTTTTTAGCAAACCAGCGCTTGAGGGATTCAGAAGTTAACGGACTACCCAGCAGCTCTGTAAACTATACAAGCTTTTATAATCCGATCGATTTTGGACTTACAGCTGGTTTTGGAGCCAAAATTCCGATCAAAGAACATTTTCATTTTACGGCAGAATTGCAATCATCCGTAGGGATATCGAATGTGTTGAACAATGATGTTTTAGCCGGTTGGTTTGATGATAAAAACTACATGAGAATGTTTACAGGAAACATTGTTTTGGGAATGAGTTACAGGTTGTAAGAAGTGGTTTGATTTCAATTTGTATTGAGATTTAAGTCTGTTTTATCAATTGATAATAATCATTTAATTTCAGATTCCATTTCCCTAAACACCACAATACCACTAACCGAAACTATTATGACCCGATCCATTAATCTAGTTTTCATCATCCTCATATTGAGCAGTTTTTCGCTTCAAGCGCAAAGCAAGAAATTTGAATTTGGGCTGAATGGTGGTCTAGTGTTTAGGCAAGTTGCTCCGGCAAAAAGGATTCCTAGAGATGGTATTTCACTTGGCTTTCTAGCTGGTTTAACGACTGAATATCATTTGTTTGATCACGGTTCCATTGTTTTAAATCCTGGCTTTCAGCGAAAAGGGCACACTTCCTCCATAGAATCTGGCCCTTATGGTCCAAGGTTGAAAATGACCTACGATTATAACTATGTGGTTCTTCCAATGCTCTTTAGAAAATACGAAAAGAAACATTATTTCTTCATAAACGCTGGCCCTTATATTGCCTTTCTTGCCAGTCAACGAATTACCTATTCTGCTAATTACGATTATCCAACTACTTATATAAATAGGACTGATTTTTACAGACGCGTTGACTTTGGACTTACAGCTGGCTTTGGAGCTAAAATTCCAATCAAAGAACATTTCCATTTTATGGCAGAATTACAAGCAACCCGTGGGATTTCAAACGTATTGAAGAATGAAATTTTCAATGGATATTTCAACGATAGGACTTACATGAGAATGTTTACCGGAAACATTATTTTGGGAATGAGCTATAGACTTTAAAGCCTACAATCTCCAAGGAGGATTCAGTCTGTTTTCGCCAGCATAGTAAAGGATAATTTGGTTGCGATCAGGATCTTTGAGGCGAGCTTCTCGCCAAAGCCATGGTTTGTCTGTAGGTAATTCATCAAACTCAAGACCTTGGGCTTGTAAATGCATCACGCGTTCATCTAAATCTTCACATTCAAAATAAATCCATGTGCCTTCGCCTATTGGCAATGCATCTACCAAATGAACGGAAAATGAACTACTACCATCAGGGCAAACAAAACGCGCATAATGCGGGCCTGTGCTCACGATCAGTTCTAAACATAAGTTCTTGTAAAATGCAATCGATTTAGCTACGTCCAAAGAAGGAACGGTAATTTGATTAAGGTTCATTGAAGACCGTTTTAAGGAGATAAGTTAAATTTTTCGATTTACAAATAGAATCCGTGAATTAGTGCAGACTGCAAAACAATGGCTCTACATTGAAGCTTTTGTGAGTATCAGTAATCTCTTTCCCAAATTATTTCACCGTGGTTATTGTATCTAATCCAAGTTATTCTGACGTCACTTTTGTACACCTCATAGTCCCACAACACATCGTTTTTCTTGAAGTGTTTCCAATCACCTGTTTTTTTATTGTCCAGCGTGAAAGCTCCACTTGTCTTTTTCAACATATCAAACTTCTTGTGATTATACCATGTGTATTCAATAATGCCGTTTGATTTTGTGTTACTATAATCATAGATCGCGGTCAGCCTACCTTTTTTATCATACTCAAACAGCGTGTCAGTCAGCACACTATCGCATAAAGTATAAACAACGGTATAATCTCCTCTTAATTCGCGAAAATCTTCACAGTACTCTCTAGCCTGGTTTTGTGAATACCCGAACATTGGTATCAGTAGAAATAGTGAACTAAAAAGGAAAAGTTGATATTTCATAAGGCTTTTTAATGAAGATAAATGGTGTGTTTCATAACTACGAAAACTAATTACTTTGTTGTGCCTTTTGTTTTTTTGTTTTTGTAAATCACGTCAAGTCTATCCTTCCCACCTAATACTTCTCTTATATCATTTCTAAGTTTAACAAAATTAATTGGGTCTGTGTAAGTGTATGAATAAAGGGTGCCTCCATATTCTTCTGTTGCTGTTTCTATTTTTTTAGTCAATACATAATCAAACTTGGCTGAGTTATCTGTTTTGTGAAACATTAATACATGTAACCGATATAATTGGTCTTTGTCACTGCCGTCAGGATTGGTATCGTAAACGTAATATACAATCTTAGAAAAACTTGTACTCAAGCGGTCTTTAGGTAACTCTTCAAACCATTCGTACCCCCACACATTCTTGTCTTCCCATTTAAAAAACTCAAAATTATAGTAGTGATTGAGTCCTTCTGGCAATTCACCTTTCTTATAGAAGTTATACAGTTTTTCACGGTACTTTTCTGCTTCTTGCAAATCGTTTTGCTCAAAATAGGCTACCACCAAATTCTTGTACATGAAGTACTTTTTCTCAAGCACACCTTCATCAATAAATGATGGGTATTCATTAGCAAATTGGATGAATTTTTTCGAAAACTCAATTGACTTTTCTGTGTCATGATTACCACGTGTCTTTAACTCAAGGTTGAAAAGTGTCCTCGCAATTTTGTCTGTTACATAACCAAAGTCTTCGTCCTTCTCATCTAAATTTTGATGTACTTGCTGGTAAAGAGCTAATGCTTTATCATAATCCTTATAATCGAAATAGGCAGAATCAGCTTGCCCTAAAACATCTGTCTGACTAAAGGCATCGATAGAGCACATCAAGAAAAAAATTAACATAAAGTATGTTGCTTTCATTTAAGTTTTCATTTCGAACATATCGTATAAAAACGCTTTTAGCAATGCATCCACTTTACACGCAATCACATTTGCTTTTCAAATGCGGCTACAAAACCACCTCACAAGCATAAGCTTTTTGTTTGAAAGATTTGCAGCTTGGCTAAGCTACTTTTTAGTTCAAGTCGGGTGTTACTGTGAGTTGTTCCTTATTTTCTACTTCGAGTAAGATAATCTCCTCATCTTTAGTGATATAATCAGGAATAAACCCTAAATTGAGTATTGCTATTTTTTTACCTTTCTTTCGAATCGTTTCTATTTGCGACTGACTTGGTATAAAACTATATGCAATATAGTCGGTATAAAACATGATTGGGATATTACCATTATGGGTAATTGAAGCGTTGAAAATAACGTAGTTGCTATCCGCTAGTTTCTTATCCAATGAATTAATAAAGTTCATCTCGATTTGTTCATCTTTTCTAAAATGGTTGTCATGTGACTTCCAATCTGTATGTGAATTTTGAATTTTGGTAAGGTTAAGTGCAGTAAATGCAATGCCAACAACCAATGATATCGAAATAGATTGCTGTGCGATTACGCTCCTAATTTTACTATTGATTAATGATAATACTTTGTCGGTAAAAAAGCCTAAACCAAGATAAATGAGCGGTGCAACAATTACCGGAAAAGACACCATTTTAGTTTGAGCAAGTGTGTAGAATAGGTAAACAAATGCTATTCCGAAGGAAACAAAAAGTTTGTGTTCTTTTTTCTGAATATTAAGCACCATTAATATCACGGCAAACAGAAAAATAAAAGGAATTAAATCTCCCGAACCGTATATTGTTCTAAACCCTGAAGTAAAGTAATACCAAATAGATTCACCGTGATCTTCAACAGGTTCAAAAAAATGCCTAGCGTTTAATTCCATTTCATAGGCAGCTTCTTTTGGAAACTTAAAATGTATGTAAACCTGCCATGGTAAAAAGACGAATAGACTAACTACTCCTGATTTAAGCATAGGTAGGTATGATTTAAACTTAAATCCACTTCCTAGATCAGAAACAAATTTTGTACATGACCAGATTACAAAAATTAAAAGGCCCATTAACCATTTTACTAATACGGCAAAACCACTGCATAAACCTATCACCAAAAGCCAAACCTTATTTTGTGAAGCGGTATATTCAAACCACGCCCAAAAGGAGGCTGTAACATAAAATAAGAAAGCAATATCATTGTGATCGGTCGAGTACCTACCAGCAACTAACTCAAGAGGAAAGTAAGCCAGTGCGAAGAATACAGCACCATAGAATCCCGATTCTTTATTTATTGAAATTTTTCCAATTCTGTATATAAACAAAGGGATGATTGCATGCATTATGATACTCGGTAGCCGCACAGCAAATTCGGTATCTCCAAATAGTTTTATACTCAATGCCATTTGCCAAAGAAACAAGGGTTGTTTATGCAGCCAAATGTGATTTAGAGGCCAGCATTTGTAGTCATAATCAAGAAGTGGTTGGGAATAAAGCGTAGGTTTTAGAAAGTCTTTAGACAAATTCTTCGCCACTAAAGCATGGTATTGTTCATCCCAAAGAATTAGAAAGTTATCTAGGCTAGCTATAAAATATCCAAGTCCTAAAGAACCTAGAAAAAGAAACACAAGACTAAGTGTTGCTTGTTTTTTAAAAGAAATGATTGAAACAATCAGAAATAGTCCTGATAGAATAAGTGGGACGACTTGTTCAGTACTGAAATGACTGTATGGCATTGCTTAAATACTTAATAAGGTTCGGCTAAAATAAGGCGAGAATTTGGGGTACGTTTCTGTCTAGCTTAGAATAGCTAACCTTTACAGTTAAGGATTTGCGTCAAACCTGCAGTCTTTAAACAACTAAATGCATTCGCACAGATTATTTTCAATCTACAACGACATAGAAATAAAAGCTAATCCAGTACTTCTAGCATCAGCGCTTGAGTCGCAATAAATATTTAAAAGATCTTTTGAAGAGTGAACATCTTTGGACCATCTAAAATGGTAGATAAG
>CAZWXC010000236.1:0-4951 GCA_964637935.1 uncultured Flavobacteriales bacterium
ATGAACACACGCGACACACTAGATACACAACTCAACGTGTTGGCAAACTTTAACCCTATAGTTCCTGAAAAAGGCTTGAATGCCGATTTCCTCATGCTCGGAAACCTTACACCAAGTGTTCAGCTTTCTGTGATAAATCAAATGGCAAAGCGTCCGAAACTTATTGTGATGGACACCATGAATTTTTGGATGGAAATCGCTCTGGACGATTTAAAAACTACCATCAAAGAAGTTGATGTTCTTTCTATTAATGACGAAGAAGCAAGGTTATTGTCAGGAGAATATTCGCTTGTAAAAGCGGCTAAAGCGATTTTGGCAATGGGTCCAAAAGTGCTAATCATAAAGAAAGGTGAACACGGAGCACTTTTGTTCAACGAAAAAGAAGTGTTTTTTGCACCAGCATTGCCGCTTGAAGAGGTATTCGATCCAACTGGAGCGGGCGACACATTCGCTGGCGGTTTTATCGGCTATTTAGCAGCAACGGAAGACATAAGTTTTGACAACATGAAGCGTGCTGTAATTTACGGCTCTGCAATGGCTTCTTTTTGCGTAGAAAAATTTGGAACTGAAAGACTAGTTAGCCTTAAACAAAATGAGGTCGACAACCGTGTTCAACAGTTTATCGACCTCACTTCTGTAGAAATTTCTTTCTAAACCTTTGGCTTAGTTACAAGCCTTATTCAGCTTAGCTGAAATAAACAAAGAAACGTCTGGCCAAAGAATGCTTTTGCCGTCAGAACCTTTGTGAAGGTCTTCGCACACTTTGTTCAATTCACCCAATTGAGTTGATCCATTCCAAGTGTCTACTGTAATCTCAGCTTTAACTTCTAGCTTATCATCTACAACGGTGTAAGTACCTTCAATTGGTTGCTGCATGCCGTTCATGGTAAGTAAAAACTGTACTTTACCTTCGGTTTCGGTTCCTGATACAGATTTTACACTTCCGTGAATCTGATCTCCATTTTCCATTTTCCCAAAGAAATACTCTCTAATTTTTGGATCACGTGTTGGATCACCAGAGTTTACACTTTCGGTATAAATGGTGAACCCTGCATTTGCAATCACTTGAGCTGGACTTTCTGAATCTGAGAATCCTTCTACCATGATCGAATCAAAAACACCTTTAACACCAACTTTATCCGTGTATTTATAAGCTACCCAAAGCACTTCAGTACTTTCTTCATTGTAACTATACATGCACACCTCTTTTGGTTGCATTTCTGGTTGCTCTGCCGCTTGTTCAGCTGACTTTTCATTACCACCACAAGAAGCTAAAAACATAGCTGCAACGATGGGTAAATAAATCTTTTTCATCTTTTCTAAACTTTTATTCGAACGTTATTAATACTTGATTTTTCTCAATTGCATCGCCTTTAGAAACCTCAATTGCCTTAACCGTTGCCGTTCCTGGTGATTTAAGAATGTTCTCCATTTTCATTGCTTCAAGTACAACCAAAGGATCACCTTCATTTACTAAATCTCCTGGTGATACTCTAAACTCTAACACCAAACCTGGCATGGGAGCCTTCAACTCCTTTAACTCTTTTTTGGCCTTGATGTTCAAACCTAAGCGTTCTAAAAGCAAATCGGTTTCTGTTTTAACAGTTGGTTTATAGGGTTTTCCGTTCACCATAAACTCAGGGTTAGCGCTGTCTGCGTCTACCACTTCTATGGTTACAGATTGTGAATCAACAAGCAAGTGATAGGTATTTGGCGCCACTTGAATAGCGTCCACCTTTTTTTCCTCGTTGTTGATAATTACAAAACCTTCCTTTTTTGAAGGTTCTACTTTGTAAGATTTTTCTCCGAAAACTACTTCTTGCATGAGCACAAAAATATAATTAGCCCTTTTATAAGCATCTTTGGCGCATGGCCAATTTTAAGTTAATAAATCAAGCAACAATAGCTGCCATAGCGCTTGTTGTTTCTAGTTGCAGTTTGCTGCAAAAAAGCCCCGATGGATCATCACCTGAACAAGCAATTTTGCTCGACACGCTAGACTTTGAAATCACTGCAGATGCGGTAACGCCATACCAACCAAGCCCAACAATTGTTGCTGATATAAAGCACCTCGAACTTAACCTTTCTTTTGACCTTCCTGAGAAAAAAGTTTTGGGCAAGGCAAGGATTAAAATAAGTGCCTATAGTTTGCCTATCGACACCGTTGTGCTTGACGCGAAAGGTTTCACGATTGACAAAATAAGTATTGAGCAAAACGACAGTATTTACTTCCCTGATTATAGCTACGACAATAATCAAATCACGCTTCCTCTATTGTTTTCTCTTTCGAAAAAGCAATTGGCTAAAATTGAAATAGACTACGTTGCTAGCCCAACAGACATAATCACCGAAGACGGTAACGCGATTCAATCAAACCAAGGTTTGTACTTCATAAATCCAAAAGGAAACCTTGAAGGAAAACCAACTCAAATCTGGTCGCAAGGCGAGCCCGAAAGCAATTCAACGTGGTTTCCGAGCATTGATAAGCCGCATGAAAAATTCACACAAGAAATCTTTTTAACCGTTGATAGCACCTACAAAACCATCAGCAACGGAAAACTGGTTTACACCACATTCAACAATGATGGAACCAGAACTGATTACTGGAAACAAGATCTTGAACATAGTAATTATCTGGTAATGATTGCTGTAGGCGAATTCGCAGAAGTGAAAGACAAGTGGAAAGATCTAGATGTATTCTACTATTTAGATGAAGAATACGCTCCTTTCGCCTTTGATATTTTTGGAAACACACCCGAAATGCTCAGCTTCTTTTCTGACACCTTAAACTTTGAATATCCTTGGGCAAAATACCATCAAGTGGTGGTGAAAGATTTTGTTTCTGGAGCCATGGAAAACACATCGGCCGTTATTCATGGCGATTTTCTGCAGCAAACAAAGCGCGAACTCATTGATGAAAACCACGAAGATGTAATTGCCCACGAGCTTTTTCATCATTGGTTTGGAGATATTGTGACCTGCGAAACTTGGTCGCAGATTACACTTAACGAAGGCTTTGCAACGTATGGCGAGTTTTTATGGAACGCCTATAAATACGGTGACGAAACAGCCCGCTACTTTTTCTCGAAAGATTTAAAAGCCTATTTGGGCGAAGCTAAATCAACGCCAAAACACATGAATAGAGAACATTACAACAAAATTGATGATGTTTTTGACAGCCATTCATACCAAAAAGGTGGGCGTATTTTGCACATGTTAAGGCTAGAAGTTGGCGATGCTTTGTTCTTTGAATCTATTTCAAACTACCTGCATCAATTCCAATATAAAACAGCTGAAATTGAAGATTTGCGCTTGGTGTTTGAGCACACGACTGGTCGCGATTTAAAGTGGTTTTTCGATCAATGGTATCAAGAAGTTGGTCATCCAAAAATGGACATTGACATTAGCTATGCTGATAGCACCAAACAATTGCAAGTGACGTTTACCCAAACACAAGCCCTAGACTGGCCAATTTTTAAACTTCGCGTGCCGATTACATATGCTACGTCAATTGGAAATGTAACTAAGACTGTTTTTATTGAAGACGCTTTCGAGGTTTTCAACTTTACGTTAGAAAACAAACCAAATTGGGTTTCGATTGACCCAAATGGCGATATGCTTTGGGAAAAGAACGAGCAGAAAGACTCGCTTATGCTGATGAACGAGTTACAATTTGGCCCATCATTTTTGGCTAGAAACAATGCTTTGATTAGTCTTTACAGACAATACACTTCAAACCAAAATGAATATAGTGCGATTTCAATTGGTGATGAGTTTTGGGCCACACGCGCACTGGGTTTAAGCGCGATTAACCCCCAAACTGCTTCGGAAGAATTAAAAAATCGTGTGCTAAAAATGGCACAAACAGATGAAAACGCTACCGTGCGCGCTCAAGCTTTAAACACACTTGATACGATGTATAGAAGTGACAGCACATTCACCGAGGCATTTGTAAACGCTCTTTCAGATTCATCTTTCTTGGTGATTAAATATGGTATTTTAGGTTTGAACAATAGAAATGCTTGCCTTGCGGCAGAAAAGTGTGAAGCCTTTGAATCGCTCACAGAAGGAAACTTAAGTCGTTATATTACCAAAGCTTACAGTGATTGCGGTGACGAGAAATACTTGCCCTATTTCACGAAGGTGGCCGCTGAAGCAACTGGTGTAGACGCATTTGTGATTAATGCTGATTTTGCAAAATATGCTCAAAAAAACGGAACCGAAACTGGTTATGATGCACTGGTAAAAGGTTTGAGCAATACCGCGCTTTACGGAGATTCATGGTATGCGAGATACAGCGCGCTGCAAGGTCTAGAAACAGCACAAAAATTTTACGAAAGTGAGCTCACTAAGCTTCAAAAGCAGACCGAACAAACAACAGATGATGTGGAAGCAATCGCTAGAATCAGGAGTAAAAAAGCGAATCTAAGCGCCTTGATTGACGAAGCAAAAGAATTGAATAGCGAAGGTGATGGCGTTTTGTTTAAGGATTAGCCCGCTCAAAACCATCGTCTATTTTTAGCGGACCATTAAGTGCTGCGTGCACTGCCAAAACATCGCAACGCTCGTTTTCTTTGTTGCCGGCATGGCCTTTTACCCAAACAAATTTCACGTTGTGCTTTGGATAAATGTTCAAGAATCTGCGCCAAAGATCTTCGTTCTTCTTTCCTTTAAAGTCCTTTTTCACCCAACCAAAAACCCAGTTTTTCTCGACTGCATCTACGACATACTTGCTGTCTGAATAAACCAGCACATTGTGTCCGCGGTCTTTCACTGTTTCTAGCGCCACAATCACGCTCAGCAGTTCCATGCGGTTGTTGGTAGTGAGTCTAAAACCTTGAGAAAGTTCTTTGCGGTGTTCGCCACTTATCATAACAACACCAAACCCTCCTGGGCCAGGATTGCCGCGAGAAGAACCATCAGTGTAAACAAGAATGTTTGCCATTACTCG
>CAZWXC010000237.1:0-4946 GCA_964637935.1 uncultured Flavobacteriales bacterium
AAATAGGGTAGTGGCGGTCTTTTTTCTCCTAGCTTGCCGCTTTTTGGATCACGCTAAGTGTTCCAGGAATTTCGAAAGTCACACTTTTATCTCCAACATAAATAAAGTCGCAAGCTTGATCTTTAATTCCCCATTTGTCTAGCGGAACCGAGTAATTGTAGCCAACTGCGTGCAGGTTAGCCGCTTTTATTTCTTCTTGATGCGAATAGTCTTGTATGATACGTGGCACATTCGTTCCGCCAACTTGAGCAACTTCTAAAGAATGTCTGCGAGTATATTCAAATGGATTGATCGGATTGTTTTCAATCGCAGCAATTTTAGCATGACTACCACGGTTTTCATAGCGTTTTGCCAACGCAAAAGCTACCGGAATTTCATATTCAGGTTCTTCGGTTAGCGAAACGCGAATGGTGTCTCCAAGTCCGTCTTCAAGCAAAGTTCCAATTCCAACGGCCGATTTTATGCGACCATCTTCACCGTCACCGGCTTCGGTCACGCCCAAATGTAGAGGGTAGTTCATGCCTTCGGCTATCATGCGGTTCACCAGCAATCTATATGCTTGTACCATTACTTGCGTGTTACTCGCTTTCATGGAGAGAATGATTTCATGAAAATCATGATCGCGGCAGATGTGTAAAAACTCCATGGCGCTTTCTACCATGCCAAGTGGTGTATCGCCATAGCGACTCAAAATTCTGTCGCTCAAGCTGCCATGGTTGGTTCCAATGCGCATGGCTGTGCCGTGTTCTTTGCAAATTTTCACCAGCGGAGTAAATCGTTCACGAATTCGGTCGAGTTCAGCTTGATAAGTCTCGTCATTGTATTCGATGTGCTCAAACTTCTTTTTGTCAGCGTAATTCCCTGGGTTTACGCGCACTTTCTCTACAATTTTTGCAGCAATTTCAGCAGCGTTTGGCGTGAAGTGAATATCGGCAACCAAAGGAGTGTGATAACCACGTTTGGCCAGTTCTGCCTTTATGTTCGCTAAGTTTTCGGCTTCTTTTTTACTCGGTGCAGTAATGCGCACCAACTCGCATCCAGCGTCAATCATTCTTATACTTTGCTCTACCGTGGCCATGGTGTCCATGGTGTCGGTGGTGGTCATAGACTGAATGCGAATTGGGTTGTCACCACCAATTTTTAGCGATCCCACGCTCACTTCGCGTGTTTTGAAACGTGAAAACTCGGTTAAGCTGCTGCAGTAGTTGGTTGAAGCCATTAAAAGCAATTTATTTTTTGCGAAAGCAAAGGTAGATTTTGATTATGTTCAGTAAGAACAAACTAATTTGATAAAAGTTAATTGTTAATTTTCCTGTGGATGATTAGTTAAAGGCAACCTCTAGTAAGCGTTATCGTTTAACGTTAAATTGGTTCATCATGAAAAATAATTCATTCATCTTATTTTTACTTGTTTTTATCGCAAATACCTCTTATTCTCAGTCTTTTGAATGGGGTCTCACTAGGCCTGACGGTCAAATTTATAGGTACCCTTTATTCATTCAATCATTAGAAAATAATGATTTGCTTTTTGCAGGAGAATTTGGATACCCCGACTCATTAGATATTGATCCTGGTATTTCTAACAGATACGTTCATCAGAATGAGCTTTTCCTTCAAAGGTTTTCTGAAAATAAGAACTTGATATGGACGACAATTGTGAAAGGTTCCAGTTTTGGTTACCGCAGCTGTGAATACATTAGTGATGAAGATGTGATTCGAATTTTCGCGTTTTTTAATGGGTGGATAAGTGTTGAGGACAATTCTGGGACTCAAACGATAACTTCTACTGGTCCTGAATGCATAATTTTGACATTGAATCTTAACGGAGAGTTACTGTCGTCAACAAAGTTTGAGCTTCCCGATACTCCTCAGCTAAACGATATTGATTATGCTTCTGAAATCAATAACTCGGTCTTTGTCTTTGAATATGAGGATTCGATAAAAATTAATCTCAACAACCAAACTCAACAATTTACCAGCCCTAATCAAGGTCTACTCGTTGTTAATGTTGGAGAAAATGACAGTATCCAAAATGTTTACAACTTAACCACTGAATATTTTACGATAAATTCTGTTGAGAGATTGGGTCAAAATACTTTTTTATGCCTTTCTCATATTGGGCCAATATCATTTAATGGCAATGTTATTTCATCTTCAAATAGTTCAACAGGAGAAGTTCTTTTAAAAATTGATCAAAATGGGACTGCAAATGTTATTTTCTCGTCACCGTCTACCCATTATTTATTTAAAAAAATTGATGCTATTGACGATAGATTCTATATTACCGGAGTCTTGAACGGGTCTTATAATTTCGGAAGCCAATCAAATCCATACTTAATTTCTACTGACTCACTTGAGTTATATTACCTTGTTCTTGATTCTAATTTTCAACCTATAAATCATATCATCACCCAAAATCCGAATGTTCAATTCATTGAACATAGAGCAGACCATATAAATATATTGAATCCACTATATCAAAGTAAAGATTTGGATCCGGGTACATCGATAGATATGGTGAATGTAAATCCGGGCGATAAACATATTGCTATTTCTTTGTTTTCTAAGGATTTGGATTATATTTCTTCAAAGTCGTATCAAGATTCTGATGTTTCAGGAGTTAGACAATTTTCAATGAATGACAATTTTCAATTTTATGTTTCAGGCACTGTTTCGGCATATTCAGCGGATGTTGCCCCAGGAATTGATACTTTCTATGTTGTTTATGAAGACTTCGGATTGGATGATGGTTCTGGGGGATATATTATGAAACTTAACATGTTAGAAGCGCCAACAGCCATTAAATCTATCGATTCAGAGCATGATGTCATCAAGATTTACCCAAATCCATCTTCAACAGCTTTTAATATTGCACTGGATCAACCTTACGAAACTGCTGAGATCAAACTGTTCGATATTTCAGGTAAGCAGGTTTACACCAAGAGTTTCTCGAGCAATTCTATCATTGTTATAAATCCTTCATTAAGTCCCGGAGTCTATTTTGGAAGTGTCACAACTGAGAAAGGAACTCAAGTGTTAAAATTAATTCGGGAATAGAAGATAACATCAATTCGAAGAGCCGGCTTTAAAAAATTAAAGTCGGCTTTTTTGTTTGTAACATTTTTACACTGAAACCGTCACACGCTCAAATAAATATCACAACGATGCAAGGCAACACCTTTCTCAAGCATCTTTGCATCGTCTAATTGACTATTCAATACACAACTATGAAAATCAATACCCTTCGCATTGCTGTTTTTGCAATCATTTTAGGACTTTTTTCAGCCAAATTAAGTGCGCAATGCACTGCTGGTTTTACAGAAAGCACCACTGGACTTACTGTTCAATTTACAAACCAAGCCACCGGTTCATACAACTGGATTGGTTACGATTATGGCGATGGCGCCTTTGATCAAGGAGTGCCAAATCCAACGCATGTTTACAGTCAAGCAGGAATTTATGAAGCTTGCCAATACATTCAAGATACTGTTGGGTTTTGCTTCGATAGCAAATGCGATACGCTTTACCTTGGAGGCGCAACATGTGCAGCCAATTTCTACTACTTTCCTGATGGGTTGAACTGTGAATTCTACTCTTTTTCTTTAGGAATTTATGATTCTGTAGCTTGGAGTTTTGGTGATGGATCCGTGTCTTCCGATAGCATGCCTTATCACACTTATAGTGCTCCGGGCACTTACACAGCATGTTTATATCTATACACTTCAGGTTCAGTTTGTGACAGTATCTGTCAGCCAGTTTTGGTTGATACTAATACTTGTCAAGCAGATTTTACTTCGTCAACCAACGCACTTACGGTAAGTTTTACGAATACTTCTTCGGGTGGTTATCAAGCTCAAGTTTGGGATTTTGGAGACAATTTTGGTTCGTCACAAGTTGCAAATCCGAGCTACACCTATTTTGCTGTAGGAACATATACTGTGTGTTTGAGTATTTATGATACGGTTTCTGGGTTTTGCTTTAGCGATGTATGCTATGATGTAACTGTAACCACTGGCGGTGGAGGCGGAGGTGGCTGCCAAGCGGCTTACACTTATACAACCAATGAGCTCAATTTTGTTGGAACCAACACTTCATCTGGTGCTATTCTTACTTCGTTTTGGGATTTTGGTGATGGAAGCACTCCTTCCATGTCAGGAAATCACACTTATGCTGCGCCAGGTGTTTATGATGTTTGCTTAACCGTTGGCAACATTATTCCTTTCTGCTACAGCCAAGAATGTAAGCAAGTTGCAATCACAGAACAAACGTGTGAAGTAGATTTTGAATGGTCGTTTAATGATCAAAATGTGTATTCTTTCAAGAACCTTTCTTCGGGAAATTTCAATTCTGTGAAATGGGAATTTGGTGATGGAAACTCAAGCACATTTGCCAATCCAAGCTACAATTACAATCAAGTTGGAAATTACGAAGTGTGCCTAACCACGTTTGAGGATGGCAACAAATGCGGCTATGGTTGCAAGTCACTAGATGTATATCCGCTTGGCGCGAATGAGCTTAGCGCAAGTGCTGAATTTATTGCCTATCCAAATCCATCAGATGGAACCATTAGCCTCTCTGTTCCTACAAAGTTTAGTGAGCAAATCACAAAAGTTACAATACTTGATCTGAGCGGTAGATGCATTTTGCAGCAGCAATTTGTAGCTTCAAGTTCACAGCAATTGAATATTAATGCCGCAGCTGGAACGTACTTCATGCAAATCAATAGTGGTGATTTCTCGCAAGTGATTCCGATTGTAATTAGATAATTAATTAAAAAAGCTTTATAAAGCCAGCTTTTGAGTTCAAAGGCTGGCTTTTTTTATGCCTTTTCAGAAGGTAAAGCCTTAGCTGTGGTTTTCCTTTTTATGATGCCATTCAGGAAAATATTCCCGATTACGATAATCGCACCAATGTAAAAAAGCGGGCTCATGTATTCGTCATCTTTA
>CAZWXC010000238.1:0-4920 GCA_964637935.1 uncultured Flavobacteriales bacterium
TCTTGATAAAACAGAAAAACCAGTAATAAGGAATAAAAGAAGGCCTTTTTTCATGGAGGCTGCGAAGGTAGAATGATGAAATCCTACCCACATTAACTGTAGGTTAATTCGCTGCTTTGGCAGATGTTAATTAATAGAACAAAGCTCTATTATCTTCAATATCTGCTGCAGTTTTTAATGCTTCGTATGCCGATTGATTAACTCTGCCAGAAAGGGTGTTAGACATTTGTCTTTTTTCTGAAGCAAGATCAGCTTCGCCAGCTGCGGGAGTTTTACCCATCAAGCTAATCACAAATACACCTCTGTTTCCTTCGATTGCTCCAGAAACCTCATTTTCAGACATAGCAGCTGCGGCACCTAATACACTCAATTCACGACCTAAACCATCAGGCAATACATTGGCGTCAAAGTTTACGTTGTTGATCGATTTAACTGGAGCACCAAGTTTACTTGCTGCTTCATCAAGGGTTGTGAATTGACCAAGATCATTCTTAATCATTGCTGCTTTCTTTTCGTTAATCACTGCTGGTCTGATGTTTTCTTTCACAGCTTCAAAAGGAACAACACCTTTTTCTTTGATGATGTCTACCATGGCAATAACGATGCTGTTTTCGGTTTCTTTTGGCTCAGAAACATCCCCAGCTTCGGCAGTAAATGCCCAACGAACAATTTCATCAGCGTCTGAAACTCGACCTAGCATTTTAGCGCCAGGAACTACATTCTGTGCAACCTGAATCATGTTGTCTTCATTAGCCGCATCAAAAGAAGCTCGTGTTTTGTGTTCAAGTGCAAATTTGCTTGCGTTATTGTAAACTTCGTTAGCAGTAGCTTTTGATGGCTCAATTCTGTTATCAACAGTTGCTATTAAATAGCGATTAACTGCGGTTGTTTGATCAGTAATTTCAACCAAATGCACACCTGCTTGGCTTGTTACGATGGTTAAGTCGCCTTTTTTGCCATCTAAAACGTTTGTAACAACAGCTTGAGGAATGTCTTGTCTGCTTGCAGTCAACCAATCGCCAAAGTCACCACCGTTGGCAGCAGTTCCCAGATCATCAGAAAATTCTTCAGCCATAGCAGCGAAGTTTTTCTTCTTTTCGATTACTGTTTTTAATGAGTCAATCAATGCATTTGCATCAGCCATTGATGCAGTGTCTTGCGGGTCAGCTTGAATAAAGATGTGACGCGCTTGCGCACTGTCAGGACTTGCTTTAGTTCCAGTTAATTTTGAAATGAGTAAGTAATCGCCTTGTTGATAAGGACCGAAAACTTGACCAACTTCAGCTGCCAAAACAGCATCCTTGATTTGCGGATTGATTTCATCGGCAGTTTTGTATGCCAAATACTCATTCAGTCTTTGGTCAGTGTTTTCAAGCACAAAAGCAGTATCGTTTGAGTCAGCAGCAAAAGCCGGCATCATTTCAGCCATTTCTGCTCTTAGAGCTTGGATATCTTCTGGTGAAGCATTCATTTCGAAAACCACATACTTAATATCTCTTTGCTCTGTGGATTGCTTAAAGCGCTTTTCGGTTTTGTGCTCGTCAAAGTATGCTTTTAAATCAGCATCTGTAACTTCCACGCTTTCATCAGGAATGCTTGCAAATTCTTTCAACGTGTAGTTGAAAGAGAAGGTACTGTTCTTATCGTTGAATGAAGATTGAGCTTCAGTGGAAGTAGCTGTAAGACCGCTTCTCAAAAGCGTCATATACTTCTGCATTTTAGTGTCTTCCTTGATAGCAGCTTCAATAGGGTACCATTGTGCAGCATTTTCGCTTGCTAAAATGTTACCGACTGTTTGAATTACTTTATTTCCATCAAGCAAACCTGTGTTAGGATCTCTAAATTGATCCATCACTTGACCTGTTTGTTGATCAGAAAAATATTGGTAGATCAATGAACCTGGCTTTGCATTGATGATTTGATCGTAAAGCTCTTCTGGAGTTACGTTAAGCCCAAGTTTGCTGTACTCAGTCTCAAGAATTCTTTCTCTTAAGATTTGTTCCCAAACACGATTTCTAACTTGAGTGCGCTGAGCCTCTGTGATAGCTTGCCCTTGGCTTTGAGCCTGAAGAGCGTTTTCAACTCTAATACCAAAGTCTTGCTGAGAAATAGGTTCTCCTTTTATTGAACCAACGTTCGTTTCACCGGTAGGCCCACCAAAATTGGCTTTACCTAAAAAGTCGGTTAAAAGGAATAATACGAGTGCAACACCTATAATGATGATAAGTAAGCCTGATCTTTTTCTAATAGAACCAATTGCTGCCATGTAATTCTAGCTTTTTAAAAATGGGTCGCGAAAATACATTTTGCTTTGGAATATTAACTTCTAATTTCCACTTTCAGAGGGACGTACAATAACTTCCTCAATTTTGTTTTCGCTAACCTTGATTATTTCAATGGAATAATTGCCTACTTCCAGCGTTTCGCCTTCGTTTGGTAGGTCTTCGTTTTCATGAATAATTAACCCAGCAAGTGTTTCGTAATCCTCACTATCGGGTAGTTTTAGTTCATATTCTTCGTTGATGTAATCGATTTCGAAACGTGCCGAGAAGCGATAAGCACCATTTTCTAGTCGTTCTTCGATCAATTCTTCTTGATCGTGTTCGTCTTCTATTTCGCCAAAAATTTCTTCAACTATATCTTCTAAGGTCAACATGCCGGATGTTCCACCATACTCATCTACCACCAAAGCAACGTTCTTTTTCTGCGTGATAAGGGTTTTTAAAACCTTATCGGCAGTTGTTGTTTCTGGCACAATTGCTAATGGACGTAAAATATTTTTAATGGCTTCTGGTCGTTTGAAAAGCTCGAACGAATGAACGTAGCCTATTACATTGTCAATATTTTCCTTGTAAACCAATATTTTTGAGTATCCCGTATTTATGAACGTATCTCTCAATTCTTCGATACTATCATCAAATTCAAGCGCTTCAATTTCATTTCTCGGAATCATGCACTCGCGCGCTTTAATGCTCGAAAAGTCGAGTGCATTTTGAAAAATCTGTAACTCGTTGTCAATTTCAGATTCACTATGGGGTGAAGAAGTTACCTCGCGCACGTAATGATCTAAGTCAACACGACCGAAGGCATATTCACTTTCCTCGAAAGAGATATTGAATATTTTTAAGATATAGCCGACAATTACAAAAACCAACCAAACCAAAATAAAAAGAGGGAAGCATAGAAAAACCACAGGAAGTGTAAATAGCTCCAACTTTCGGTTTGGGTTTATTCTGAAAATGATTTTAGGTAGAAACTCAGCGAAAATGAGAATGATCAGCGTAGAAATGATCGTTTGAACGATAAGTACTACTGCGTTGATCGCTCCTAGGCTTGGGATAAAAGAAAATGCATTTTCGATGGGTGACTCTAATACTTGCGCCATGAAAATACCATATACAACCAAAGCTACATTGTTGCCTAAAAGCAATGCGCTGATAAATTTACTTTGATGTTTTAAGAAAAAGGAATAGATGCGAGCTGGCAGAATACCTAGCTTTTTGTCTAGCTCTATTTTGAGCTTGTTTGAAGAAACAAAGGCGATTTCCATTCCACTGTAAAACGCTGACAAAAGCAGTGTAAGTAGGATGGAGCTGATAATGAGCAGAAAGGAAGCTTCGTTCATTGGTGATTAAGGCGCAAAAGTAAGATTACTCTTGGTCTTGGTTGAATTTCTTCTCTAATCTTTTACGTGTGAAATAGCGTAATGCAAATAAAATCAAGGCAATTACAGGTAAAACAAGCATGATTCCTGTTTTTTCGAGCCCAAATTTCCCCCATGAGTAAAAGGCATATAGTGCACTTGCAAGCGCTACAATAAGCCAAAATTTCTCCATCAGTTTATGATAATTGTTCATCTAGTTTGTGTTTGTGCTGTCCGTTTGGTTTTCTTTTACCTTAATTCGGCCAGTTATATTTCTGATTTCATAACTCGAAAAATCATCTTTTGCATCTAGTCCTTCACCAAAAAGAATCTCAGTAGCGGTAGTTATTTTCACGTGTTTATCCGTATGAATTCTGTTTTCTTTCTGATTCCAAATCAACAATTCCGTTTCTAATTTTTTGCCTTCGTTGTTTTCGAGTGTTACACTATCCATCGCTTCCATGCGCGATTCTTCTGGATAATTTACAGCTCTAAGGGCTAAAATAGTAGATTCTATATTGCCTTTATCATCAAAAGAAAGCACTTCCACACCATCGCTAAATTCATCATGCGGGGCTTCTTTGTCGGTGTAGCGATCTATTTTGCCGGCAGTAACTTTAAACGTAACGATGGCAGAATCAGTAACCTGAATACTACTGTTGAATATGGTTTGAGTAGGAAGCTGCGTGAAATTGGTGACACGCTCTACTTGCTCAATGTTGGTAGTGCACGAGAAAACAATAATCCCGACTAGAGCACTAGCCGGGATTATGAATGATTTGTATGTTTTACGAGTCTTCAAGGATTAATCTCTAAACCTTAACGTTACTGTTTCGCCAATCCAGCAATCCAAAGTATAACTATCGCCTTCTTTCATACCATGAAAAAAGCAATCTTCTTTTTTAGGGAACTGGCCACTGTAAGCATTGATTTTTTTCTGAGCTGCTTCGGCATAGCTTGGGTCTACTGCTTTAGCACGAGCATATTTGTCAACTGCAGCCATGTATGGAGCACGGTTGGTACATTCATTTCCTTTACAATCATTTTTGCCAGCTATGTAGGCGTCACCAATGATCATGTAAGCTTCTCCACTATTGCTGTTTATGGAGAGCATTTTAAGCGCTAATGACTTCGCTTTAGAATACTGACCTTGAGCCAATGCCACTTGAGCTCCTTTTTCATAGGCCTTTATTTTAAGGTCATTATCTTCTGCGGTGTCATAAGTCTTAGCGTAGAATTCGGCAGCCGTTCCGTAGTTTTTCTTTTTTGCATATCCA
>CAZWXC010000239.1:0-4897 GCA_964637935.1 uncultured Flavobacteriales bacterium
AAACGCTGGCCAAATGGCTATTGTTTCTGATGAAATGGCTGAGATTATGGTTGACAATCATTAAGTCAAACATTATAAAATCAACTTCTTTCTTCCCAAATACAGGCAATGTTTACCAGCGTTTCTACCGCTTTTTGCATGTCTTGCACACTAGCCCATTCTAGCTTACTGTGAAATGCATGTTCGCCCGCAAACACATTAGGACAAGGCAAGCCCATAAACGATAGCTTAGAACCATCGGTGCCGCCTCTAATGCTTCCATGATTCACCTTTAAACCAGCACGCTCAATGGCTTCTATAGCATAAGCGCTAATAGACGGATGCTGACTGATGATATTTTTCATGTTTCGATATTGCTCAGAAACCTTGAACTCATAAGTCATACTTGGATAGCTTACTAAGGCCGATTTCAAAAGCTCTTCAAGCCGCTGCTCATAGGTTTGCAAATCAGCATCAACAAACGAGCGAATGATAAACGTTAGCTCCATCTTCTCTACTCCTCCTTTCATTTCATAAGGATGCACAAAACCTTCGCGGCCTGCTGTAGTCTCTGGCGACCAAGTGTTTTGCGGAAGCAATTCGATAAACTTAGAGGCGGCTTTCAACGCATTTTCCATATTGCCTTTTGCAAAACCTGGATGCGCATTTACACCGTGAATAGTGATCTGAACCATGTCTGCACTAAAGGTTTCATCTTCAAAAGAACCTAAAGCTTCGCCATCTACAGTGTAGCCAAAGTCGGCACCAAGTTTTTCAATATTAACCTTGTCTGCACCACGACCTATTTCTTCGTCAGGCGTAAAAAGTATGCGGATATCACCGTGCTTAATTTCTGGATTTGAAATAAAGTAATGCGCCATATCCATGATTTCGGCCACACCTGCTTTGTTATCTGCACCTAATAATGTGGTTCCATCAGTGGTGATAATATCATTTCCAAGCTTCTTTGCCAATTCTGGATGCTCGGCTGGATCCAGCTTCAAGCTGCTGTCTTTCGCGTATTTTATAATCTTACCATCATAGTTTTTGTGAATGATCGGATTCACATTTTGTCCTGTAGTTTCAGGTGAAGTATCAACATGTGAGCAAAAACAAATTACGGGAACTTTCTTCTCTGAATTCGACTTCAATGTAGCATATACATATCCATGCTCATCCATTTCGGCATCCTCTACACCCATTGCTTGCAACTCTTTTACCAGCAAACGAGACAAATCCTTTTGCTTTTCGGTAGAAGGTGTACTAGTTGAATGTGGATCGCTTTGTGTATCAATTTTTACATAATTCAAAAAGCGATCAACAACAGTAAATGAATAGTTCATGAGCATAATTTAGTGTCCAAATATTAGCAATTGACCACACTTTTTAATCAAAAATTGATTTTGATGTTGTGTTGTATTGATTTCTGAATGATATTCGTTGAACTTAAAACAAGCAAACCTTAACCTAACCTATATATGAAAACCCTGTCGCGATGTGATAGGGTTTTCTATTTCTACACGGTTTCATTTTAAGACTAGATTCCCATTATGGGAAATATTGTAGATCAGTTTAGTTAGAAAACAAACCCTAAACAACTGTTTTAAAGAACTTTAAAACAAAAAATAAATTTGGATTAGCTTATGATAAAAGGATTGCATGAATACGTGCAACATATTTATCTTGGATGATAACGAAGCTTTCTTAAAGTTTTTTCATCACCGTGTAGAGCGTCAGGCCTACTCACTGCAAGTGACTTCGCATTGCAACATCAACATACATTCGTTCTCACATGCAGAATATTTCAAGCAAAAATTGGATCATACCGTTGATTTAGTCATTATGGATTACAATCTTGGGCATGGTCTTAACGCTTTCACTTTACTTGATAGTTTGATGCATACTCATTCTATTCCCGATATCATTCTAATTTCAGAATCGCAAGGGTTAGATTTTATGTTTAAAGATTTGCGAAAGCATGTAAAAGCTTTTATCCGAAAAGATGAATATCTACCGGCAAAAGCCTGTATATTGATTGAAGAATTTATTGAAACTCAAATGCACGGATGAGGATTAAATCAAATGCACGGAATCTGAGTATTCTGATAGTTGCTTTTTTAACGCTACTATCAGCACTGGTATATGTTGGCAACGTGGCCAATGCTCGCTTCAACGAAATCATTACTTCGCTAATCGATAGCAACAACATGCATTCACCAGCGAAAGGAATCGAGCGCGTTCGTTCGCTTTTAGGCGAATCTGAGCTTACTGTGAAAGCTTATACGCTTACAAAAGACGAGGGATTTATGACTCGTTTTTATGAGCAGATTTATGAAACCATAGATCAATTAGAAGCATTTGATACCGACAGCACTTTTTATCCAGTGGAAATAAATGTTGCACTTGATACGCTTAATAAGCTGTCGATGCGAAGGATAAATCTCTTTGAAACCATTATTGAAACGGGCGATGAGTTTAGAGTAGAACGCGCCATGAACAAGGTAAGCAGCGTAGTTTCTGACTTAAACCAAGACCTAAAAACGGATGCTTCTGAATTACCAGAAGAAGAAAAAAAGCGTGGATTATTTAAACGCGACAAAGGGATTGACAAAACCCAAATTGCAGATCAAGTAAATGAGAAAAATGAGGCCGTTATTAGTGAATTTAAAGCGGGCTTACAACAACTTTCTGCTCAGGAAAAATCGCGTGAAGCAAATCTTAGAAATGTGATTTTGCATTTGAGTGAAGACGGTGAAGAACTCAATGGGAAAATAGACTCTATCTCAGCACTAATCAACGAAATAGAAGGAATAAATCAGGAGGCAGAAGCACAGCGGATTGCTAATATTGCGGCATCGAGCAGCAGTGCTGTACGGTATGGGGTAATTATTAGCGTCATTCTCGTTTTGGTGTTTACATCACTGATTTTCATTCAAATAAGAAACAGCTACAAGTTTGCCAGAGCAGCCAAAAGAGCAAGCCAAGAGGCAGTAAACTTGGCTGATGCCAAAGAGCGATTTGTAGCCAATGTGAGTCATGAATTGCGCACACCGCTCAATTCAATCATTGGATTTTCTGATTTGATTGAAGAAACCAAAAATCCAATACAGATAAATGAATACCAAGGAATGATAAAGGCCAGTGCGCAGCATTTGGGTGCTTTGGTAAATGATTTACTCGATTGGTCAAAAATTGATGCTGGTAAATTCGAATTAGAAGTCGTTCCATTTTCTCCTCAAGAATTATTAAATGAGGTCAGAAACATCACATTCTATGGTAAAAACAGTAAAAACGTGAGCTTTACCATAAAATCCGAAATCACCTCGAGTTTCCTCAATGGCGACCCAACGCGACTGAAACAAATGTTGATCAATATTCTTGGTAATGCATTCAAGTTTACTGACCAAGGAAGCATTGTTTTAGAAGTAAAAGAATGGACGAAAAGTCAATCGCACTCTACCCTGCAATTTAATATTAAAGACACAGGAATTGGAATACCGAAAGACAAACTCAAAAACGTATTTGGTGATTTTGAACAAGTAGATAGTAGCACTTCTCGCAAGTTTGGCGGATCTGGTTTAGGTCTTGCCATCACTAAACGATTGGTTGATTTACATGGAGGCAAAATCTCTGTTTCGAGCGAAGTTGGAAAAGGAACGACATTCAATATTTTGCTCGATTATGAAAAAACGGCCATGCCTTCAAAATCTAATAAGGGAAGTGAAACCATTGACTTAAGCGAACTTTCTATTTTGGTGGTAGATGATAGTGAGCTTAATCGTAATTTACTTTCTACCATTTTGAAAAAAATGGGGTGCAAAGTAGAATCTGCCGAATCGGCCGAAAAAGCGCTAACACTACTATCAGAAAATCGATATCACTTTGGGCTTTTTGATATAAAAATGCCTGAAATTGATGGTTTTGAATTGGCCGAAAAAGCACAACAAATTGTTGATTATCCGATAAAACTAATTGCCTTGACTGCAGCACCAACAGAGGAGGTAATAGCAAAAGGTTTAGCAGCTGGATATGAAGCTGTACTTGGCAAGCCCATCAATAAAGATCAACTTTTTGCAATGCTCATTGGCGAAGAAGTTTATGAAGCAAAAGATGAATCCGAAACAACCAATCGTAATTCAATTGATATCAAATTGATCAACCAAATATTTGAAAACGATGATGATTTTCGAGACGAAATGTTGAATGCATTTGTGACTACTATCGAGCGAGAGTTACCACTTTTCGCGAAAGCGATAGAAGATGGAAACTATGCACATTTAGATGATTTGACCCATAAGCTCATGCCATCTTGCAGACAAATTGGTGCAAAAAACCTAATGCAAAAGCTCGAATTATTGAAGCACGATGCACAAAGTCAAGTAAATGCAAATATCACAAGTGAACACTTGTACCAATTTGAGCGTGAATTCGCGAAAGTGAAAAAATCAATTATTGGATTGATCAACACGTGAAGTAGGTAAAAACCCTACATTCCCCCCAACAATCACACAATGCTATGGATGATGTTGCAATTAAAATTGCGGTAGTTGAAGACAACGACTGGTATAGACGATTACTTGTTCATACCCTTGAATTAAACCCAAGTCACACGGTTCAGGCTTTTGAAAATGCCACCGAATTACTCAAGAATATTGACCCAGAAACGGGTATTGTTTCTATCGATTATCGCTTGCCCGATGTAGAGGGTGATGAACTACTTAAAACAATTAAGCAAAAGTTGCCTCATGCATACATCATTGTGGTTTCAGAGCAAGAAGATATTGAAACAGCTGTTGAACTTTTGAAAGCTGGAGCACACGACTATCTTGTAAAATCTGAAAGCTTAAAAAATCGCTTGCTACATAGTGTTGAATTGATCAAGAAACAAAAAACACTTCAAGATCGTGTAGAAGTTTTA
>CAZWXC010000240.1:0-4882 GCA_964637935.1 uncultured Flavobacteriales bacterium
TTGGCACAAAGGTCTATACTTAGCATAAGAAAACTCCATCTTTGGTCAGAATAAAACCTGATTGATTTCATTAATTTCATATCCGCGCAGTGGCAATACGTTTTTAAGAAACGTGCTGCATCAGGTGTATGGCATTGCTTCAAAAACCTATCATAATGAAGCACACGGGGCTGATTTAGGCTGGGAAAGCGCCTTGGTGGTAAAGTCGCATTTGTTGCCACATCAATTGCCAGAGCCGTTATTGCAACGACCAATTATTTATTTGATTAGAGATGGAAGAGATGCCGTGGTTTCTGTGGCGCATCACCGCAGCGATGTGATGGCGGTTGGTTCTGACTTTGATCAGAATTTGGCGGAAGCCACTTTCGCAGCCGAAGGCAGCCATTTTAGCGGCTGGAGCAATCACACCAAAACATGGGGGAAGCAAGCTGCAATCATTATTCGGTTCGAAGATTTGATTGAAAATCCAATTGCGCAAATAGAACGCTTAAGACCATTTCTTGATTTGCCAGCACCCAAGATAGAGGCATTGCCATCGTTTGCTGATTTGCAAGCGGGCTCAGCCATCTACGGAAGTGGAAAAAGCATTGGCAAAGACTTGAGCATGCATTGGTTTAGAAAGGGAAAAGTGAATGGCTGGCAAACGGAAATGTCGGCAGAGCAACATGATTTGTTTTGGCATTTGCATGGAGAAAGTATGCAGGTTTTTGGATATAGATTTGACGGCAGTCACGCTTTTGATTTGCCATTGATTTCAGCTGATTTTCAAGTGAAATGTGGTTTGAAAGAACCGGAGTTATTTTCGTCAAAAACGTTGTTGATCGAAGCGTCAAAACTAAGTGAACCTTTTTTTGATGGCATAAAACGTTACGTTTTTGAATTGCTGAAAACGGCCAATAATTTCCCGATTCAGCAACTTCAAGTGTTTGCGCTGGTGAATGATGATATCTTAAGCATTGATGAAGCGCTTGCCAAAGAAGGTATTGCCCATAAATCGATAGAATCGGGCATGTTGTTTTGGGCGAAAAGTGCATTGAAAATCGTATTGCCAAACAATACCTACAACCAGCTGGCGAAGACGATTCCATTGGCCGCGGTGCGCTCTTTTTTTAGCTTCAGAAAATCAAAAAGTGGCGAAGAAAAAAACGTGGTTTTTGATCATGCTTTACTGACGCTTCCGCAGAATTATTTACACTTCAAAGGCCATGATTTTAGACGATTGACCACGGTTGTGCATGATCTTTCGCACGAAACGCATCCGCAATTTCATGAAGCTAATAATATTGATAGAACGAGTCTTGGAATGCAATTTTCGTTGAAAAACCAGGCCGACTTCATCTCTGTTTCCAGTCATACTACAAAGGATTTAGAGGCGCGAGATATACCTTCGGTTGTCAATCACGAAGGCGTAGATCGGAGCGTGTTTTTCCCGATTCAAAACCAACATTTGTTGGCATTGGTAAGAGAGCGTTACAACCTGCCGAATCAACCATTTTTATTGAGCGTTTGTACACTTGAGCCGCGTAAAAACATACCGAGATTAATAGCCGCGTATGCTAAGTTGCCTCGCCAAATCCGATCATCTTATCATTTGGTATTAGCTGGCCGCAAAGGCTGGAAATGGAATGAGTTCGAAATTCCTGATCATTGCATCAAGCAAATCCATTTTACAGGTTTTGTGCGCGAAGATCATTTGCCCGCGCTTTACACCTTAGCACATGGGTTTTGCTACGTGAGTTTGTATGAAGGTTTCGGACTGCCAGTGCTTGAAGCGATGGCTTGTGCTTGCCCCGTTTTAGTGTCAAACAACAGTTCAATTCCTGAAATTACGGGCGACACAGCCATAAGTTGCGATCCCAAAAACATCGATGCCATTGAACATGGCTTAATGCAGTTGATTGAGCAAGCGGCTGATGCGGAACATCGTAAAAAAGCGATGCGCCAAAGCTGGAATTTTACATGGGCTAAGCATTGGGAAAAAATGGCTGAAACGTTCAAGTCTGTTTAACTTCATTCACATCCATTCTATAAAACTCCTCCATCAAACCAAAAAGCATAAATGCACCTAGCATCATTCCGAACTGGCGGTTGAGGTAGTTTTCTGTCAATAAATTCAACAAAAAGTAAATCAGGAAATAATAAGCAAGCCAGTTTTTGGCTCTGATCAATTCCCACTTCAACCAAACCCAATATCCTAAGAAAACCAACAACGAAAAAATGCCGCCAGCGAGCCAAACATGCAGAAATTGGTTGTGTTCATTATACTCACCATCAAAAAATACAGGATGATTGTATTGTTTAAAACAACCGTCCAAAGCCGCGCGGGTATGCCCTAAGCCCACACCCGAAAACCAATGTTCTACTGTAGTTTCTAGTGCACAGCTCCATACGCCAATTCTCAATTCAGTAGAACTAATAAAGTTGTCATGCTCAAAATCTAGGCTAATGTTTTTGAATTCTTCAAAGCGTTCTGTAATCACAGGATTAAAAGCAAGATTGGCTCCAAGCAACAGCAATATACCTCCAAGCACAGCCATACGTTTACCTCTTGATGCAATTTCATTCCACGCCCAAACCAGCAGCACAAAAGCCGCTACAAGCAAGGGCATTTTACCGCCAGCAAAAGCCGCTGCCGCAAAAAGAATGATGATCATCAAACCATGAATCCAAGCGCGGTTTTTAAATGCTTCCATCACAAAAAGCAGTGCGGCCCAAGTCCAAGCCATGGTTAAAAATGTAGGATGAACATGTAAGGTATTAGTGACCGCTTCACGCAGAAAATAACTATAACCTTCACTTGCCAAATCAGGCGATATATAAGCCACAAAGCCCAAAAATAGCACAGCTTGAATCAACGAAATCCATTTAAAACTATCCTTAAACCAAGCCTTATAAGGACTGCTTTTGAAATAGAAAAAGGCGGCAATCCAGCTCAGCCAAAGTTGCATTTCTCGGCCGCCATCTTTTGCAAATCCGCTTAGAGACCAAATCACAAGCATCAAAATTGGCAGTGTGAAATGCGCCCATTCGCTCCCTTTTGGCAAAAGGCTATGCGGTCTTTTTAAAATCGAGATGAGTAAAAGTGAAATCAAAGCGATGCTCGAAACCCCGTTTGGAAGCAGCACAAAACTGCCTAAAACAGTAAGTAGCAGTTTCTCGATGGCATCAAACCACGGCTGTTTCACGCTGAAAAGCTTTGTCTAGAAAGAAGTTGAGCATTCGTTCGCGAAACACTTCATTCGCAAATCGTTTGGCGTTTTTTCGCACCACATAAGGGTCAAATTCATGTTGTTCAAACCGCAGCACCGCATCAGCCAATGCCTCTGGGTGTTCGCGGTGAAAAAACATTCCGGTTTTTCCTTCCACCACCGTTTCTGTATATCCGCCTGTATTCAGCGCAATCACAGGCGTTCCGCAGCTTTGCGCTTCAAGTCCAGCAATGCCAAAATCTTCTACCGAAGCATTGATAAAAGCCTTTGCGCGCTGCATGTAATACACCAATGTGCTATCATCAACCCAACCAATAAAACGTACGTTGTCCGTTGCTCTTTTTCGCAGCGCTTTTTCTAGAGGACCTTGGCCAGCAATCACCAATTTGTGCTTCGGCAATTTCGCGAAAGCATCAATAATCAGATCAATGTTTTTATAATCTACAAACCGCGCTGCGCAGAAATAGTAATCGCGTTTTTGCTCGTGAAGTTTAAACTTTTGAGTGTCAATTGGCGGATAAATCACACTGCTTTTTCGGTCGTATGCCGTTTGAATGCGCTCTGCAACGAACTTCGAATTCGCCACGAAATGATCCACATTTTGCGCATTTTTTTGGTCCCATTTACGCATCCGCTTGATGACCAATTTGGCAAACCAATTTTTCCAACCTTTTTCCAAACCGTATTTCTCCAAATACACCGTTTCGAGTCCCCAAGCCATGCGCATCGGAGTGTGGCAATAGCAAATATGAATTTGGTTCGGCAGTTTTTTCACGCCCTTGGCCGCCATCCAACTCGAAGAAATAATGATGTCATAACCCGACAAATCAAGCGATTGCACCGCCTTCGGGTAAAATGGCAACAAATACCGGTAGTGCAAATCTGCCTTTGGAACCTGTTGCAAAAAACTTGTTTTCACCCCACGACCTTGCGTAATCTGTTGTAAATCAATGAATGGCATAAAACTGAACAGCGCAAAAACACCATGAGGTTGAATCACGTCAATAATTTCCCGCGCCACCTTTTCGGCACCCGCAGGAATCGTAAACCAATCATGTACAAAAGCCACCTTCATTTGTCTAGCGATAGTATAAAATTTCGATCAAATAAGCCTCGGACAAACCCTTAAATTTCTGCGTTCAGCATTCCAATGATCACAAATGCTCTGCGTGCCCACTTTTCAGCAAACGCAGAAAAATTTCTTTCCGTTTTTAGTTGCTATACCAACCTTTTGGGCGTGCCCTCGCTCTTTCATCACTCGGTCGGGCTATCCGCTATATCTCTTATTTTTTTCAAAAAAAATAAGAGGATGCCGCTGCTATCCCTCACGCGGGCGTCTCGCTTCGTTCTGGCGTTTCATGTATTTGTGATGTTGTTTCATGTTCGACTCCTCTGGAGTCGATTGTCTTTGGGTCCGTTTTTCTATAGATGTGCGACTCCGCTGGAGTCGATTGTATTCTGATACGTTTTATATAGATATGCGACTCCGCTGGAGTCATTTTGAAGATTGAATTCTTTGTCTTAATCCTCATCCCATCGGGATGCAACATCTGTAATTTATCCTAGCCAACTAAAACCTTTCGAGCAAATCGAAACCAAGATTGAAATGCGCGTTACCATTGCTCGAAATCAAAAATGCAACTTGGTAGATTGTTCGACTTCTCTGGAGTCGA
>CAZWXC010000241.1:0-4877 GCA_964637935.1 uncultured Flavobacteriales bacterium
AATTCGCTTGACGCAAATGATCAATTCTCAAACATTGAAATGGCTAACTGGCCAATCAAAGGAATGTACATGCCTGATGCAATTGGTCATTTTAGCGTGGCTGGAGTTGATTACTTGGTAACAGCCAACGAAGGTGACGCTCGTGAGTACGACAATTACGAAGATGTAGTTCGTTTGAGTTCTTCATCTTATCCACTAGATTCAGCTACTTTCCCTTTCGGGAAATTATTAAAACAAAACATTGGTCGTATTCAAGTAATCAATACCAATGGAGACACAGATAACGATGGTGATTTTGATGAAATCTACGCTCTTGGCGGTCGTTCATTCTCCATTTTTAATGCTGCAACTGGAGCGCTAGTGTATGATAGTGGAAATGATTTTGAAGCAATTACTGCTGCCGATCCAGTGTTCGGAGCCATTTTCAACGCAAGCAATTCAAACAACAACTTCAAAAATCGCTCAGACGATAAAGGTCCAGAACCAGAAGGAGTTTTGATTTCTGAAATAAACGGTCAGGTTTATGCTTTCATAGGTTTAGAGCGCATCGGTGGTGTGATGGTTTACAACGTAACCAACCCAACAGCACCAAAGTTTGTAGACTATAAAAACAGCAGAGACGCTTCAAGCTTTAATGGCGATAATGGTCCAGAAGGAATGATTTACATCGCTCCAAACCAATCGCCAAACGGAAAGGGCTATGTTGTAGTGGCTAACGAAGTTTCTGGTACACTTTCATTTTATGAAGTAATCAGCAACACGGTTGAAACCTATACTTTGAATCAAACAGATTTGATCACCAACCTAAATGGCTTAGACATTTTTGAAGGTGGTTTTTCTGGAATGAGTTTGGTTCCAGGCGAAACAGATGAGTTCTACATTGTGGGAGATCGCGGTCCGAATGCAGTAGCAGATAATAATGTAAATGCTGGTGGTGCGGCAATCAAGTATTTCCCAACACCAACCTACGCTCCCAAGATTCACCGAATCAAAGCACAAGGCGATACCATTGCAATTCTTGAAACGATGACCATGAAGCGACCAGATTCAACAGATGCTAGTGGTCTTCCAAATCCTGCTGGATTGGGCGGAACGGGCGAAATTGCTTGGAGCGACACTTCAGGAACAGTGATTCCTTCAGACCTTTGGGGAATCGATTCAGAAGGAATAATCGAAGGATTGAACAACGATTTCTGGATTGCAGATGAATACGGTGCTTCGGTTTGGCATGTAGATGCTACAACTGGTGTGGTAATCAACAGATACTGGCCTTTTGCTGCACAAGCAAACAACCTAGAAATTGATACCATATTCAAAAACAGAAAAGCAAATCGCGGTTTCGAAGGCGTTACAATGACTCCAAACGGAAAAGTGTACGCATGTATTCAGTCTGGTATGGTAAACCCAGATGTGGCTGCAGGAAACAACACACGCTTACTTCGCATTCTTGAAATTGATCCAGCCACAGGCAATACACAAATATTTGGTTACGAACTAGAGCCAGGTATTGGCGGAAGCGCAGGCATCCGAGTGAGAGATTGGAAATTGGGCGACTTAGTTGCTGTTAACAACCATGAATTCTTGGTGCTTGAGCACGCTGAACGTGGTGGAGTAAATTCTAAAAAAGTATTCAAATTCGATATTTCAAACGCTACCCCAATCACTACCGAAAATTTTGGTGGAAGTACGTTCGAACAATTGATTGACGCGGCTGGTGCATTAGGTCAAGGAATTCAAGTGGTTGAAAAAACAATGTACTTAGACTTGCTTGCCAATGGTTGGGATTTGAGCCTAGACAAGCCAGAAGGTTTGGCAATCATTAATGATTCAACTATTGCTGTTGTGAATGATAACGATTTCGGAATCGACTCACCAGCAGAAGATGGTGTAATTGTTTCAACTGGAAAGCAAACCAAATTGTACATCTACACGCAGCCTTCTGCGTTGAAAATGCCGTTGAATTACTGCGAACCAATTCGCGTTGATATGACAGGTGATCTTGCACTTTGCGAAGGCGATTCAGTAGTGTTTGAGGTGGTAACTGGCGAAAATTACACTTGGTACAACGGGTCAACCAACCTTGGAATTTCTACAAGCACATTTACAGCCGCTACTTCAGGCGACTACTATGCAATGAGTAGCGATGCTGCGTGTGGTGGATCTTCACGTCATTTCAACGTAAGTGTAAACACAGCACCACAAGCGATGCTAGAGGTAGAAAACACCATTTGTGAAAACGAAATGTATGAAGTAGTTCCTTTCGGATTTGACACTGCCGCTATTGCTAGCTATGCTTGGTCAAACAGCGAAAACACAGCTACGATTATGGTTTCAACTTCAGGCGATTATAGCCTTACTGTGACTGATACCAATGGTTGTGCTAACGTGATGGCCGATACTTTCAGCTTGATGGTTCAGCCTTTGCCAATGATAGCTTTAGGTGCTGATACTGCCATTTGTGATGGCACTTCTTTGATGCTTTCTGCGCCAAGCAACCTTGATCAATACTTATGGAATACTGGTGTGATCAATGCAGGAATCAATGTGAATGCCGCTGGCACGTATTCAGTAATGGTAGAAGACAGCCTTGGTTGTGAAAATGCTGATACGATAGTTGTTTCTGTGAACGCCAACCCAATCGTTGATTTAGGAGCCGACACTTCATTTTGTGATGGCAATTCATTAACTCTTTCTGCGACAGCAGGCATGAGCAGCTATGCTTGGTCAAACAGTGCAAACACGGCCACAATAAACGCAACTACTAGCGGTTCATTTGCAGTAACCATTACCGATGCAAATGGATGTACAGCGCAAGATATGATCGTAGTAACGGTTGATTCTTTGCCAGTGCTTTCGCTAGAAAATGATACTATTTGTGCAAACGAAATGGCAATGCTAGCTGGTCCTTCAGGCTTGTATAGCTTTAATTGGAGCAACAGTGCTACAACTCAAGCCATCAATGTAAACGCTGCTGGAACCTACACATTGACCATTACCAATGCCTTTGGTTGTGAAGATGTAGCTACGGCAGATTTGGTTGTGAATGCATTGCCAATACCAACAATTGCTGGAAACAATATGATTTGTGCAGGCGACACAGCAGCGCTAGATGCAGGTTCGTTTGACAGTTATGTGTGGTCCACAGGCGCGAATACTCAAACAATTGATGCAAACACAGCAGGTGTGTATGGAGTTACAGTAACCGATGCTAACGGTTGCGAAAACAGCGATACCATCAATGTAATGGTAAATGCGTTGCCAAACGTTTTTGCCGGTTTTGATGCAGCGGTTTGCGAGGGCGAATCAATCTCTCTGAATGCCGTTGGAGCAAGCACCTATGTTTGGAGCAACGGAACAGCAAACGGATCATCGTTTACACCAGTAGCTACCGCTACATATACGGTTATAGGCGCTGATGCCAATGGTTGCGAAAACACAGATGAGATCGAAATCGTAGTAAATGCATTGCCATCGGTTGATGCTGGTGCTGATCAAGAAGTGTGTGAAGGCACGCAAGTAACCTTGAATGGATCGGGTGCAGCTACTTACACTTGGACAAATGGTATTGCCAATGGTGTTGCATTTACTGCAAATGCTTCTGCCAATTATACAGTAACTGGAGTTGCAGCAAACGGATGTAGCAATACAGACAACGTAAGCGTAACGGTGAATGATTTGCCTGCAACTGACCTTGGTGCAGACCAAGCTATTTGTAATGAGCAAGTAATTACCCTTGATGCAGGAGCTGGTTTTGCAAGCTATAGTTGGAGCACAGGAGCAACTACCCAAACTACAACCATTGATACTACACAAGCGGGTACTATTACCGTAGCAGTAACTGATGCAAACGGCTGCGAAGGCGAAGCTTCGGTAGTGGTGTTAGCATTTGTGTGTGTAGGTGTTGATGAGTTGGCCGAGACAAACAACATCAATGTTTATCCAAACCCAGCAAGCTCGGTGATCAACATAGATTTAGCAGATGCAAAAGATGTAGCATCTATTCAAGTAATTGATATTACTGGCCGTGTTATGACAACCGCACGCGCTGCTTCAAGCATGATGACAGTAGATGTAAACAGCTACGCAGCAGGAATGTACATGATCAACTTTATGGCTGAAAATGGCGCTGTAATCAGCACTAAGCAATTGGTTGTGACTAAATAATCTTCATAGTTGATTTAAATGTGAAAGGCGCTTTCGGAAACGGAAGCGCCTTTTTTTATGTTGGTTTAAAAAGAAACGAATCTACTTGTCTTAATACTTAATATTCACAATCTATAATACTTCAACCCTTTTCTTTGCCTCTACAAAACCCACCGCATGAACAAATTCGATCGAGTAGTAGCCATTTTCATTTTACTGCAATCGCGCAAAAAAATTACCGCGCAAGAAATTGCCGATCGTTTTGAAGTGAGCTTGCGCACGGTGTATCGCGATATTAGAACATTGGAAACCGCTGGTGTGCCTGTTTGTGGTGAAGCTGGCCGTGGATATGCGCTGGTAGACGGTTTCAAACTTCCACCTGTGATGTTCGATCCTTTGGAAGCGATTTCACTCATTATTGCCGAAAAATTTATTCCGTCCAATACAGATCAAATCTTGCTAAAAGCATACGATTCGGCACTCACTAAAATAAAAGCGGTGCTTGATGATGAAGCTAAAGCCAACGCTGAACGCTTGACCGAATCTGTAGTGCTTCGCGATCCAAAAGAAAAGCCACATGAACCCTTTTTGAGTGAGTTGTTTGCGGCTATTGCTTCGAAAAAGTTGTTGCAAATTGAGTATCAGAAAAACGATGGCGCAGCGGCTGAATGGCGTGAAATTGAGCCAACGGGATGCTATTATCATTTCGAAAGTTGGTATTGTATTGCTTGGTG
>CAZWXC010000242.1:0-4859 GCA_964637935.1 uncultured Flavobacteriales bacterium
TAGATCCTGTAAAAATCTCGATGAAAGTGATTGAAGGAATTTATGATGGAGTAACCACTACTATTCTTGACAACCTTGCAGCAGAAACTGCGGCCTCTTTAACTACAACGCATCCTGACTATGCCTTGCTAGCTTCTCGCATTGCTGTATCAAACCTTCACAAAAACACAGAGAAATCTTTCTCTGCTACAATGGAGGCTTTATACAACTATGTGGACCCAAAAACTGGGAAAACAGCTCCACTATTGGCCGATGATGTTTACAAAATCATCCAAGATAATGCTGAGCAACTTGATAGCACTATTATTTACGATAGAGATTTTGGGTATGATTTCTTTGGTTTCAAAACCCTTGAACGCTCATATCTTTTAAAAGTAAATGGCGAAGTAGTTGAGCGTCCGCAACACATGCTAATGCGCGTTGCATTGGGTATTCACAAAGAAGATGTAGATGCAGCCATAGAAACTTATGACTTGATGAGCGAGCGTTGGTTTACACATGCTACACCAACTCTTTTTAACGCTGGTACTCCAAAACCACAAATGTCTTCTTGCTTTTTGTTGACCACAAAAGATGATAGCATAAGCGGTATTTACGAAACACTAACTCAATGCGCAAAGATTTCTCAAAGCGCTGGCGGTATTGGTCTCTCTATTCATGATGTTAGAGCTACAGGATCTTACATCCGCGGCACAAACGGAACAAGTAACGGTATTGTGCCAATGCTTCGCGTGTTCAATGACACGGCTCGCTATGTAGACCAAGGTGGAGGAAAACGTAAAGGTTCTTTTGCTATTTATCTTGAGCCATGGCATGCCGATGTGTTCGATTTCTTGGACTTGAAGAAAAACCATGGAAAAGAAGAAAACAGAGCGCGCGATTTGTTCTACGCAATGTGGACACCAGATTTGTTCATGAAGCGCGTAGAAGAAGGTGGTGATTGGACATTGATGTGTCCAGACGAGTGTCCAGGTCTTTCTGATGCTTGGGGCGAAAAATTCGAAGAGCTTTATACCCGCTATGAGCGCGAAGGAAAAGGCAAGAAAACCATCAAAGCACAAGAATTGTGGTTCAAAATTCTAGAATCTCAAATTGAGACTGGAACACCATACATGCTTTATAAAGATGCTGCGAATTCAAAATCAAACCAGCAAAACTTAGGTACAATCAAGTCTTCGAACTTGTGTACCGAGATTATGGAATACACCGCACCAGACGAGGTTGCCGTGTGTAACCTAGCATCTATAGCTCTTCCAAAATTTGTGAAAGACGGCAAGTTTGATCACAACAAGTTGTTTGAAATCACCTACGTGGCTACCAAAAACTTGAACAAGATCATTGATGTGAACTTCTATCCAGTAGCTGAGGCTAAAAAATCAAATATGCGTCACCGTCCTATCGGATTGGGTGTGCAAGGTTTAGCAGATGCTTTCATCTTGATGCGCTATCCTTTTGATTCGCCTGAAGCGAAAAGATTGAACAAGGAGATTTTCGAAACCATTTACTATGCTGCACTTAGCGCATCAAAAGATTTGGCTAAAGATCTTGGGCCATACGAAACCTATGAAGGATCGCCAATTTCTCAAGGTAAACTACAATTTGACCTTTGGGGCGTAGAACCAGTAGGCAATTGGGAATGGGATGTGTTGAAAGAAGAAATCAAGAAATATGGAGTTAGAAACTCATTGTTGATGGCACCAATGCCAACCGCTTCTACCAGCCAAATTCTTGGTAACAACGAATGTATTGAGCCTTACACATCAAACATTTACTCGAGAAGAACCCTTTCTGGTGAGTTTGCGATTGTGAACAAGCACTTGATGCGCGACTTAGTGAAGTTGGGTATTTGGAGCGATGGTATCAAAAACAAATTGATCGCAGCAAACGGTTCTGTTCAAGAAATTGATGAGATTCCAGACAACTTAAAAGAGCTTTATAAAACCGCTTGGGAAATAAGCCAAAAAGTAATTATAGAGCTAAGTGCTGACCGCGGAGCATACATAGATCAAAGCCAGTCTTTGAACATTTTCATGGAAAATGCAAACTTCTCTAAGTTGACTTCAATGCACTTTTATGGTTGGAAAGCTGGATTAAAAACAGGTATGTATTACCTAAGAACCAAAGCAGCAAGAGACGCAATCAAGTTTACAGTAGATAAAGCACAACTTGCTGAGCCAACAGCAAAAGCAGTTGAGGTAGTAAGCACCGAACAAAGACAAGCAGAAATTGCATGTTCACTAGACAATCCTGAGGATTGCGAAATGTGCGGTAGTTAATATTAATCGAAATATGACTTTTGTAATAGGTCACTGATATAACGTCAGTGGCCTATTGTTTTTTGCGGTTTGTCCCACTTTTGTACGAGAATTACCTAATTCTCAAATAAATGATAGTAATTTGCAAGAACTAGACTACTGTACATGCGTCCAAATTACCAAGGTATTATCACTCAAAGGATATTGACCTTTATCATCTTATTCTGTTTATCATCCTTTGTTTTTGCACAGAATGTGCTGCTCATTTATGACGACTCACCAACCAATACAAATACAGTTGCTTTAAAAACCTCCCTCGAAAACCAAGGTTTTCAGGTAACAGTGAGCGCTGTTTCAGAATCTTCTTGGAATAACACCAATCCATCCCTTATAGGATTCGATGCGGTAATTCATTTAAACGGGACTTCTTACAACAATCAAATGCCTTTATCCGGCCAGCTAGCATTGGTCAATTTTGTGCAAAACAATGGCGGAATTTACGTGGGATTTGAATGGAACGCCTATCAGGTTTCTATCGGCCAAATGCTCGCCATGGTAGACCTAATCCCAATAGTCAGAACAACTGGCGTTACACAAAACTTGACCTATAACACGGTTCCTGCCCAAGCCAGCCATCCTGTTCTTAGCGGCATTCCATCATCTTTTACTATAAACAATGTTGGCGCCAACCAAGGCCCCATGAGGGCTTATGGTACATACCCCGCAGTAACTTTAATGACTCAAGGCACCAACGCAGGTTTAGTCTATCGCGCTTTTGGCGAAGGCCATGTATTAATGTTCAATCATGCAGGTAATTACACTACAAGTGGAGCGCTGAGCAATACCGTTGTTGGTCAATTGATCTATAATCTGATAGAAGAATATGCTAGCTCAAGAAACAGAACACTGAATTTTGATGGAACAGACGACTATGTTCAAGGCTCTGATGCTGGCTTCCCAAGCGGAAACAGTGCCAGAACTATGGATGCTTGGATCAAAACCACAAAATCAGGTAACAGTTCTATTATCGAATACGGCACTGTAAACACAAATCAGAGATCGGGTTTACTATGTGTAAACAATCACCTCTATTTTGTTGGTCAAAGCAATGATTTAGAAGGAGCAATAACCATAAATGATGGTAAGTGGCACCATGTGGCCATGACCCATAATGGCACCACAACAAAAATCTACGTTGATGGCGTTTTAGACGGCTCTGCTACAAAAACACTTTCAACCACCCTCAGTCATTTCAGAATTGGAATGCGTGGGAATAGTATTTCTGAGCAATTTGAAGGGAACATTGATGAGGTAAGAATTTGGGACACTGAACTAACTGAGGCTCAAATAAGAGCCAACATGTGCAGGCGTATTCAGTCTTCAGACGCATTGTACTCAAACCTTGTAAACTACTACTCATTCAACCAATTTCAGGGCTCGGTATTGGCTGATTTATTCAGCACCAATGATGGAACTTTGACCAATATGGATGCAACCACGGATTGGGAATTGTCGGGGTCGGCAGTTGGTGATAACTCAGTTTATACCTACAATTCAGCACCGACTCTAAGTATTTCAGGAAACAGCGGCAGTATCACAACCATCAATAATTTTTCAAGCGGAATTGATGGAATTCATCTCTATTATGCTGACGGTAATCCTCTTGCATCCTCTTTACCAAGTGATGTGAGTGGCTTGTCTGAAAATGCATTTTTTGGTGTGTTTAAAATTGGCAGTGGAAGCTATGATGTAAACCTAGATTACAGCGCTAACACCAATATTAACGGTGTTTCAAATGAGGGAAACATACGGCTTTTAAAACGTGACAATGGTCAAGATACTACTTGGCAAACAGCTACTGGTGCAATCCGAACCAATACCTCAACAAAAAACATCTTCTTACCGAATCAAACCGGAACAGAATATGTAACTGGATTTGCAAATACAACATATCCAATAGTACCTGGTGCTGGTCATGCATTAGATTTTGATGGAAATAATGATCAGGTTGTTGTTGCACATAACAACGATCTTAATCTGAGTGACGGTGATTTTGCTATCGAAAGCTGGGTCTATACAGAGGCTGCAAGCTTAAACACCATAATGTCTAAAGGGCACGGAAACGGGCCTTCAGGAGATATTATAATCTTCCAAATACAATCAAATGGCACACTTGGTTTAGAGCTAGCAAGCTCTCCTCTTGGTTCATTCGAATGGCAATACAGCGATAGCACCGTATCGTTAAATGAGTGGACACACGTGGCTGTGTCTTTCGATCATTCGGCAAGTCAAGCTACATTTTATATTAATGGAGTTCAAGCTGGTGTGAAATCTTTTTCATTAGGCACACTCTACAGCAGTGATGCAAACCCGCTCTATATTGGAAGACAAGGACACTTTTGTAATTGCAATTTTTTTGAAGGTAAAATAGACGAGCTACGCATCTGGAACTCTACACTTCCTGAAGGTCAAATTCGAGACAGGATGACGAAAAAGTTAAACCCTGCCCACGATAGCATCTCGACACTTCTTGCATATTATCGCCTAGACGAAAATACAGGAACAACGTTATTTGATCTCGCTAGCGGCAATGATGGTGTATTA
>CAZWXC010000243.1:0-4846 GCA_964637935.1 uncultured Flavobacteriales bacterium
CTATGTACACATTACCGTCTTCATCCAAATTAACCTCGCCTCTAGATTGGTCTGCATAGTTGTAGGCAAGCTGCGTGGCCGTGTTTATGCCATCGTTACCCGAACCGCCCAAATAAGTAGCCGCTATAAGCGAAGTTCCTGATGGGTTAAGCGCTACAACGTAAATATCTGTTCCGTTGTTAAATGAAAGGCCATTGAAACCTTCTGTGTTTCCTCCATTGAATGTGTTGTCATACGAATTAGACAACATCGGAAAATTGTTTGAACCTGTTGCGCCAAAAATGTAGGTGTTATTGTTGGCATCTGTTATCAAACTTTGGGGCAAATCGCCTGAGTTACCGCCCAAATAGGTGGAGTAAATAAGGAACGTTCCTGTTGTGTCAAACTTGGTAATGCATGCGTCAACTGTTCCTTGGTTAAACGTTTGGTCAAATGCGCCAGACGTAACAGGATAATTGGAACCGAAAGCGATGCTGCCCGAAATTAAAAAACCATTATTGTCTGGAGTTGCGCTAAAACCCCAATTGTCTGAACCCGAACCTGAATAGGTTGAGAAAATCAATTCAGGGTCAATCACCAGCGTCTTGCTCGAATCATAACTGCCTAGTTCATATTCAATACGGTTATCTAAAACCGAAAATGCTCCATCAATATCAATGGTGCGGTTTTTTGTGGTTTGAAAAACTTTTGGTTTCAGTTCAATCAAGTCTAAAATAGAAGTCTTCAACACCAAGCTACCATCGCCTTGAAGTTTCAGACCATCTAAACCTTTGGTAGTTATTTTAATTTGATTTGGATCAGCAAAAGGCGCTACATAAAATTCATATTTCAGGTTTTCACCAAGATCGATTACATGCAGATCAATGCCATCGTATAAATCTTTATAAATCACTCTGGAAACGGGAAAAATGTTGCTTTTCCATTTTGTTGGATCATTTCCTAAAATAAAATTGACATAGTTGCTCTGTGGTTCGGCCTCTGAAATGACTGGATTTGGGTTAGCACCCTCAAAAACCAACTGGAAGGCGTGGTGCTTAATGATGGTATTGGGATCAATTTGCTTGCCCGTAGCATGCGCATCAGCAATAGCAGATCTGTCTTCAAAATGAAAGGTAATCGCATTGTTTTCTAAGAAAACAGCACCAAATTTCAGGTCTTTTTTATGATGGAAATTGCCTTGCCATTGACCGCGGTTTTCAATAAAACCTTCGGCTTTAATGGTTTGGGAAAAGCCAATCAAAGCCAAAAACAATATGATAAGTTTGTTTCGCATAAAAGCACGGCTAAAGTAAAAGAGTAATGGCACTTTAAACAGGTTTAAAGAATAAAATTTCATAAAGTAAAACCTTAGACGTAACAAAGCCACAAGACGCAACTTCATGCAATAACATTGCTTGTCAAATCATGAAAACATTTACTTTGTAATTCAAAGTGAATTTTCATGGAAGATAAAACAGCATCGCTCGAAGCGCTAAAAGACATCAAATCAATGATGGAGCGTAGTTCTCGATTCATTTCGCTCAGTGGTTTGTCGGGCGTGTTTAGCGGGGTTTTTGCCTTGCTTGGTGCAGCTGCTGCATATTGGAGGGTAAACATGGCACCTTGGGCTATTCGTGATACACATACTCAATTTGGTACTGGAAAAATTGTGCGTATTGATTATGATGTGGCGGTTTTTCTAACGTTAGATGCACTCATCGTTTTAATGTGCTCCATTGCGCTTGCTTGGTTTTTCACCCGAAAAAAAGCGTTGAAAAACAACCTTCCACTTTGGAGCAAACACAGTAAGCATTTGTTGATTAACCTTTCCATTCCGCTGGTTTCGGGTGGTTTGTTTTGTGTGATTTTGTTTTATCACGGACTCATCGGCTTAATAGCTCCGGCAACGCTGGTTTTTTATGGCTTGTCGTTGCTCAATGCAGGCAAATTCACACTCGAAGAAATAAATTATCTCGGTCTTTCTGAAATTATTTTAGGCTTGTTAAGCTTGTTTTTTCTTGGTTATGGGCTCATTTTTTGGGCGCTAGGCTTTGGTCTTTTGCACATTGTTTATGGCATTCTCATGTATTTGCGTCACGATAGATGAAAGGCATTATCGATCAATTAGATAAAGCATTCGAGAGTCGAGTCAGGTTAGGATTAATGTCTGTGCTAGCCGTAAACGATTGGGTTGAGTTTGGCGTGTTGAAGCAATTGCTTGATGTAACTGATGGCAATTTGGCCAGCCATGTTGCTGCGCTCGAGAAAAAGGGTTTTATCGAAGTGCGCAAAAAGTTCGTTGGCAAAAAGCCAAACACTTCTTTTTCGGCAACCAAGCAAGGCAAGGAAGCCTTTGCAAATCATATAAATGCACTAGAACAGCTGCTAAAATCTCAAGGATAATATCTTTGGCATGTTTAGATTTTTAGCAAATGCATTACATCCCGCAAAACCTCAAGTTTCTTAGAAAGCAAAAACAATGGACGCAAGGCGAATTTGCGCGACAAATGGGTGTGAATCGCTCTGTAATTGGCGCCTACGAAGAGGGTAGGGCAGATCCTAGAATTTCGTTTTTGCAACAATTGTGTGCCAAATTTCAGTTGAGCATAGATCAATTGATCAATCAAGCTTTGGATGTAGAATCTTTGGAGCAACATGCAGATACAGCTGGAAATTCATTGCGCATTTTGCCTATTACTATCGATGCTGCTACAGGACAAGAAACCGCAAGTTTGGTTCCTGTAAAAGCTGCCGCTGGCTATCTCAACGGTTTCGGTGATGTTGAATTTATCGAGCAACTACCCGTTTTTCAGTTGCCATTTCCAGAGCTTTCGGCTGAGAAAACCTACCGCATTTTTCAGATAAAAGGCGAAAGTATGTTACCGGTTTTGCCCAATGCCTACATTATCTGTAGTTATGTGCAAGATTGGTCAAACGTGAAAAACGATAGCAGATACATTGTCGTAAGTAAAAGTGAAGGAATCGTTTTTAAACGATTGTTTAACAGTATTTCAAAAGGGTTTTTTACGCTGAAATCAGACAATCAAGAATTTGCACCATTTGATCTGCAAGTTTCGGATGTGTTAGAGATTTGGAAAGCAGAAGGAAGCACTCAATTTGGTTTTGAAAACGAACAAAATGCCATGCAAAGCCTTCTTTTTAGGGAGTTGCAAGACATCAAATCAGAATTGGCAGATTTGAAAAAGAAATTATAAAACAAACAATGCAAGAAAATACGGATGAGAAAAAGGTGGTGCTTCGCCATCTCACTTTAAAAGATTACAAAGACCTAAAAGAGGCAATGATTGAAGCCTATACAGGCAGCAGAATGAGCTATTGGAGCGAAGAAAGCATTCAATCTATTTTACAGGTTTTTCCAGAAGGCCAATTATGCGTTGAGGTCAATGGAAAAGTGGTTGCCGGGGCACTTTCACTCATCATTAACTATGACAAGTTTGGCGACAATCACACCTACAAACAAATTACAGGCGATTACAGTTTTTCTACGCATGATGCCGATGGCGATGTGCTTTATGGTATCGAGGTATTTGTACATCCAGAATTTAGAGGTTTGCGCTTGGCGCGAAGACTGTATGATGCGAGAAAAGAATTGTGCGAAAATTTAAACCTCAGCGCTATTGTTGCTGGTGGCAGAATTTCTGGTTTTGGAAAGCATTCGCAAGAACTTACGCCAAGACAATACATTGAAAAAGTGCAACGAAACGAGTTGTATGATCCTATTCTCAGCTTTCAGCTAGCCAATGGTTTTCAAGTAAAAAGAATTTTGAGCAATTACCTCGAAGGTGATGTGCAATCAAATGAATACGCCACACTTATTGAGTGGAACAACATTTACTATGAAGATCGCGCCAAGCTTATAAACCGCGAAAAATCTGTGGTAAGACTTGGCTTGGTGCAATGGCAAATGAGGCCAACGCCCAACCTCGATGCCATGAAAGAGCAAATCGAATTTTTTGTGGATGCAGTTGCGGGATACAATAGCGACTTTGTGTTGTTTCCTGAGTTGTTCAATGCTCCGCTTTTGGCAAAATACAATCACTTGCAAGAGTCGCAAGCCATGCGCGAACTAGCTCAATTTACTGAACCGCTTTTGCGCTTTTTTAGAGAATTGGCCGTAGCCTACAACGTGAACATTATCACGGGGAGTTATCCGCTTTTGAAAGACGATAAACTTTACAATATTTCGCATTTATGCCGCAGAGATGGATCTTTTGAAGAGTACAGCAAAATTCACATCACGCCAAGTGAAATAAGTGCTTGGGGAATAAGCGGTGGCGATACTTTAGGCGTTTTTGACACCGATTGCGGTAAAATCGGCATGGTGATTTGTTATGATGTTGAATTTCCAGAATTAGGAAGATTATATGCCGAAGCAGGCGTTCAAATCTTGTTCGTTCCATTTTTAACAGATACACAAAACGGGTATAATAGAGTAAAAAGATGTGCGCAAGCACGTGCCATCGAAAACGAATGTTATGTAGCAATAGCGGGCTGTGTGGGCAATTTGCCTAAGGTAAATAACATGGATATTCAGTATGCTCAAAGTGCAGTATTTACGCCTTCAGATTTTGCTTTTCCAGAAAATGCAATTAAAGCACAAGCAACACCGAACACTGAGATGACTTTGATCGTAGACGTTGATCTAGATTTATTAAAAGAACTCAATATAAAAGGTAGTGTTAGAAACCTGAGAGACAGACGAAAAGACCTCTATCAAGTTACCTTGAAAAAAACTTCATAGATTGTTTGGTTTATTTAAAATAGTATGCCATTAATTTGTCCTTGGAAATTCAATCAATAAAATGTCGACAGGAAAACCAAGAATTGCGAAAGACTACGATAAGTT
>CAZWXC010000244.1:0-4841 GCA_964637935.1 uncultured Flavobacteriales bacterium
TCAATTATTTTATAGCTCATTTCTTCAATATTCTTTCGTTGATGGCTTTTATAAGCCAAGGACCTTCGTATATAAAACCTGTATAAAGCTGTATCAATGAAGCTCCAGCATCAAGCTTTTCAATGGCATCATCGGCAGAATGTATTCCGCCCACGCCAATAATTGGAATTTTACCTCCAGAAGTTTGATGAATAAAACGAATCACCTCAGTGCTCTTAGATTTAACTGGTTTCCCGCTTAATCCACCCGTTTCTGTCACTAATTTTTGGTTCGATTTTAATCCTTCGCGATCCAGCGTGGTATTGGTTGCTATCAAACCATCAATCCCAATTTCAGGAACAAGCTCAACAATATCGTTCAGTTGGTCTTGGTTCAAATCTGGAGCGATTTTCAATAAAATGGACTTTGATTTTGTTTGCTTGACGCGATACTCAAACAATGTGTCGAAGATTTTTTTCAGTTGATCTTTTCCCTGCAATTCGCGCAAGCCAGGCGTGTTTGGTGAGCTTACGTTTACTGTAAAATAATCTACATGATCGTAAAGCACTTCAAAGCATTTGCGGTAATCATTGAGTGCGTCTTCGTTTGGAGTCGACTTATTTTTGCCAATGTTTCCGCCAATAGGAATTAAGTGTTGCGACTTTTTAATACGCTCTAAAGCAGCTTCTACCCCATCATTGTTAAAACCCATTCGGTTGATTAGCGCTTCGTCTTTTTCCAACCTAAAAAGTCTAGGTTTTGGATTACCAGATTGACCTTTTGGGGTAAGTGTTCCAATTTCTATAAACCCAAAACCGAGCGCACTCAGGCTATCTATCCATTTGGCATCTTTATCAAAACCCGCAGCTAAACCCACTGGATTAGGAAACTTTATCCCAAAAATATCACGTTCTAATGCTTGGTTTTTTAAAGCAAAATTATTTTCAATAATCTTTTTCGTTAGTTCAAACTTGTGAAAACGCTCTAACCAACCTGTGGTGAAATAATGCGCATTTTCAGGTGGCATTTTATAAAGAAGCGGTCTAACTACCGATTTGTACATTTTCTGTGTATTATAACTTTTAATCGAAGGCAACAATCACTCGGCCTTTTGTTTGGCCTTTCAAAATCAAATCCATTTGAGCTATTATTTCGTCCAATGAGACAATGGTAGCAAACGAAGCCAAATCATCTAATTTCCAATCGGTGGCCAATTTATTCCAAAGCTGGATTCGCAGATCCATGTCGGTTTCAGCAGAATCGACACCTAGGATGTTAATCCCATTCAATAAAAATGGGTAAACAGTCATGTTTAAATCACTGCTACCAACGAGTCCACAACTTGCTACACTGCCTTTTCTACCGCACGCTTTTACGCAAGTGTGCAGTGTTTCGCCACCAACGGTGTCAATAGCTCCAGCCCATTTTGATCTTAAGAGCGGTTTGCCAGAAGTATCATGAGCAAAAGCACGGTCTTCAATACGCGCTGCTCCTAGTTTTTTCAAATGATCATTGGCGTCTTTTTTACCTGTTGAAGCAATAACTTGATATCCCGCTTTCGCTAAAATACCGACAGCCATGCTGCCTACACCGCCAGTAGCACCAGTTACCAGAATTTCTCCCATCGTTGGATTTTGGCCGTTTCGTTCCATTTTAAATAAGGATAAAGCTGCTGTAAAACCAGCAGTACCAAAAACCATGGATTCTAAAAAACTGAGGTTTTCTGGTTTAGGAACCACCCAAGCTGCAGGAACGCGCACATACTCTTGAAAACCACCTGAGGTATTCATTCCAAAGTCATAACCTGTAACTATAACTTCTTGGTTTACTGAGAATTTACCAGAAGTGTCTAAAGTAACAATGCCGCAAACATCAACTCCGGGAGTATGCGGATAATTGCGCGAAATACCTTTATGACCCGATGCAGAAAGCGCATCCTTATAATTCAAGCCAGCGTATTTGGCTTTGATTACGACTTCGCCTTGCGGCAAATCATTCATTGTTTTTTTCTCAATGGCTTTGCTAAAGCTGCCATCTTGGTTTTCGCGCACTACGAGCGCATTGAAAATAGTATCTAAATTCATGCCTTCGAAGGTAAGAATAGCGCCATTGTCAGCGGTATACTTCAAAGGCTTTGTTCAGTATATTTTGTTGAAAAAGTGAAAACCGAGAAAACATCATTAGGTCAGCAACAAATCTGATTGGGGTTCATTTTTAGTAACGACAGAAATAGCTGAACTAGCTTCGGTTAATGCTCTACCAATCTTTTTAGCAAACTCAAGAATGAATGAAAATGAAAAAGCGGCAGAGATTTGAAGTCTGAACATAGAATGCTCAAGTGGCACAGCAGGAAATTCGATCAAATTGACCAATATTCCTGATTCAAAAAGCTCTTTTGTGGCAATTCTCGCAATTTGTTGATCACCAATCATTAATGGAACTACAGGACCTTTATGACCAATTACCTTTATGCCTTGGGCTTTTAAACAAGTTCGAGCGAAATTGATGTTTTGCTTCAATTTTTTTCGAAGTTTCAATCCTTCTTCAGAAAATACCAAGTCGATGCTTTTATTGATAATGCCGCTGCTTATAGGCGTCATGGCAAGTGAAAACATGTAAGTAGGCGAAAAGCAAACCAATCGATCTCTCACCCCTTCTGGTCCCAAAACAAAGCCACCGACAGATGCAAACGTTTTGCTGAATGAACCTACCACAACCAAACTTTCGAAAAATTCTTTCGGAATGTATTCAAGTAATCCGAGTCCTTTTTCGCCTTCAGAACCAAAATCATGACTAAGATCTAAAATCAAAATGGCATTATACTTTTTTGCAAGTTCTACCAATCGATAAGGATCGGGAGAATCTCCGTGCATGCTAAACAGCCCTTCGGTTACAATAAAAATAGCATTTGACTGATCTGCATTTCTAATTCGCGACAAGCGCTGCTCAAGATGCACCATGTCGTTATGCATGAATGTATAACGCTTTGATGTGCTCAGTTGTGATGCTTCTTGCAGGCAATTATGGCTCAAAACATCTAAAACCAAATGATCTTCTTGTGTCACCAAACCTCTTATGGCTCCATAACATGCGGCCCAACCTGTATTGAATAATATTGCTTCATCACAGCCTGTAACTTTAACCAGTTTTCTTTCTATTTCAGACGTTATGGAATTTGTTCCTGCTAAGGAAGCACTGCATCCGGTATGAATACCATGAGAATGCATGGCATCTGTGGCAGCATCTTGCAGCTCATGCCTTCTTATCATGCCCAAATTATCTTGCGTTGCTAGATTAATCATGGGCTTTGAAACACCACTATCGGTAAGCACTTGAGTTGAATCGCTCACCGCTGAGTCAAGCACTCGGTTGTAAGACCAAACACCAGCTTCTCTGCGCTGATCAACCCACTGCTTAAAGTCAGTTGTGCGCTCCTTTAAGGTAAGTCCTTTTTGCTGTTTATACAGATTGCCCTGTTGCGTTAGTAATTGTTGTGCGCCCATTCCCATTTAATTGTCCCGTGACCACAAAATTTATATAACCCTTCCAAACCCAAACTTCCATCCACTTGGAGTTATCACCTCAACTTGGTTAATAATGATTTATAATAAAAGAGTTTTGTGAACAGCTCCAGAAAAGGAAGAATGTAGTTTTGACCCGCTTTTGGTTATTCATTTAAATTTATTCAAAATGAACTTAAATCTAATTTATTGTGTAATTAATTTTTATTTTAACCTCGGCCAACATTAATTAGGAAGGACACGTCTCAAGCAGTGGTGAGCGAGCTGAGAATGGCGTTTATTTTTATCGATTGCAGTTTTGCAAAGAGTCTCAAGTTGAAATCTTTGGTAGTTTAACTGTAGTTAGATAAAAGCGTTGTTTTTATAGATTTACAAACCTAAAATGCCGATTAATGAATTATACCTTAATTAAAAGATATTTACTTTTTGTCTTGATTTTGCTTTTCAACATCAATGCTCAAAGTCAATATTGGATACAAAAAGGTACAAGTTCTGCTATACAAGAAGCAATTGATATTGCTACTGACGCAAATGGTAATAGCTACACTACAGGGTTCATATCAAGCACTACTTCCTTTGGTTCATTAACAGCAACTACGGCTGGTTCAAGTGATATATTCCTTACAAAAACCAATAACTCTGGGGTTTTTCAATGGGCAGTAACGGCAGGTGGTGGTAGCGTAGACAGAGGTTACGCAGTAGCGTGTGATGCATCTGGAAATGTCTTTGTTACTGGTTTTTTTAATGGAACAGCCATTTTTGGAACAAGCTCTGTTACCTCTAGTGGTGCGCAAGATGTGTTTATTGCAAAGTACAACTCAAGTGGAGTTTTGCAATGGGTACTAAGCGCTGGAGGCTCAAATGCCGATATTTCTAATGGCATTGCTATTGACAATCAAGGCAATGCGATCATTTGCGGTCAATTTATCGGAACAGCAACTTTTGGATCAACCACATTAGTTAGTTCAAATAATAGTATCGACATTTTTGTGGCTAAAGTGAGTTCGGCAGGAGCATTTGTTTGGGCGAAAAAAGGCTCGGGAAAATTAGAGGATCGAGCACTTGCCGTATCGTGTGACGGTACAGGAAATAGTTACATCACAGGGCAATTTAGCGATACACTTACCTTTGATCAAGTGCACAATAACACCATGCAAAATTCGGTGTTCTTGGTAAAGCTAAACAGCTCAGGAGATGAGCAATGGTTTAGAACCATAGGCGGTGGCGGTTATAACATTGCTTATGATATTGTGACAGACAACATCGGCAACTCTTATTTAACGGGTGATTTTCAAGGTAACCTAACATTTTACGGTTCGCCACCAACATCACTTATCGGAA
>CAZWXC010000245.1:0-4800 GCA_964637935.1 uncultured Flavobacteriales bacterium
AAGAAAAAACACTTAGGTTTGCCGCGCCTTAAACAGGGGCAAATGTAAGCGAAGCAATTACGCAGAATTTAAACAGGTTCTTTTAAATTAAGTTTCAAAAGTGGAATTTCAAGCAACACAACCACTAGGCCTAATGGAGGCCATGGGACACGAGCAAATCGTGTTTTGCAACGACCCTTACACAGGGTTAAAAGCCATTATCGCAATCCACAATACCGTGCTAGGTCCTGCACTTGGCGGTACACGCATGTGGAACTACAGCAGCGAGGCAGAAGCACTAACAGACGTATTAAGACTTTCGAGAGGAATGACCTACAAGGCAGCCATTTCTGGGTTAAACCTAGGTGGTGGTAAGGCAGTGATCATTGGCGATTCGCGCACGTTGAAAAACGAAGCGTTGATGCGCAGATTTGGTTCGTTTGTAGACAGTTTAGCCGGAAAGTACATTACTGCTGAAGACGTGGGAATGACTACCAAGGATATGGAATACATTCACAATGAAACGGATCACGTGGTGGGTATTCCTGAAACTCTTGGCGGTGGTGGAGATCCTTCTCCCGTAACTGCTTATGGTGTGTTCATGGGAATGAAAGCTGCTGCTAAAGAAGCGTACGGAACAGATATTCTGAGCGGTAAAAAAGTGTTAGTGCAAGGCGCTGGAAACGTTGGTGGTTACTTGGTAGATTACCTTATTGAAGAAGGTGCACATGTTATGATTGCTGACATTTTTGAAGATAAAATCCAGAAAATTACATCACAGCATAGCTCAGTTCAAGTGGTTGACCCTAAAAATGTAACAAGCCTTGAAATGGACATTTATGCACCATGTGCGTTGGGTGCTACGTTAAATGACGAAACCATTCCAGAATTGAAATGCCAAATTGTTGCTGGTGCAGCAAACAACCAATTGGCAGCAGAAGCCAAGCATGGCAAAATGTTATTAGACCGTGGTATTATTTACGCACCAGATTTCTTGATCAATGCTGGTGGATTAATCAATTGCTACAGCGAACTTGAAGGCTATAATCGCGATCGTGCTATGGAACATGCCGAAGGTATTTTCAATACGACTATGACTGTGCTTAAGGCATCACAACTAACAGGTAAACCAACTTATCAAATTGCCAACGAAATGGCAGAAGAACGCATCGAAAAGATTGCGCAAATACATAGAAGTCTGTGAGAGATAAAGGAAAACCGTCACTGGTAAATAGAAGGTATCTTAGAATTAAAGTGTTTCAAGGCTTGTATGCCTACCATCGCACGCCTAATGCTGATTTATTGAAGCATGAGCGCGATATTTTTGAAAGCATCGCCAATTTGTACGACTTGTACCTATACTTGATTGCTCTGATCATGCAGGTGCAATTTGCAGGCAATGAAATGATGGAGGCTAATCGCAAGAAAAACCTTCCTACTAAAGAAGACTTGAACCCAAACTTGCGCTTTCTTAACAACAGGGTTTTTCAGCAATTGTCAAGCAACAAGATTTTGAAGCACTTGATTGAAACTAAAAAAATCTCTTGGAAAGAAGAACACGATGACATTCGTAAACTCTACAAAACGTTTAGAGAAGACGAAGCTTTTCAGTTGTACATGATTCGCGAAGAAAGCAACATGCAATTGGATAAGGATATTGTGCTGCACCTTTTCAGAGAATATTTGGGATTGAACGAGTTGGTTCATGCTGCTTTGGAAGAGCGCAATATTTACTGGCAAGATGATTTGCCTATGGCAGCTATTTCTTTGATGAAAACCATCGAAAACTTGCCTGAAAGCGACTTTAGTGATCGCTCTTTTATTGCCGACTTATATAAGGATAAAGATGAAGATCAACAGTTTGTGAAAGATTTGTTTCGCAAAACCATTCAGTCTGAAAACGAATACACAGAGTTGATCTCTGAAAAAGCTCAAAACTGGGAAACAGAACGAATAGCAATGCTAGATATGCTGCTTATGCGCATGGCTTTGGTTGAGCTCGAGCATTTCCCAACAGTGCCGGTAAAAGTGACTTTAAACGAATACATAGAGCTAGCAAAAGTGTATAGTACACCTAAAAGCAAGGTCTTTATTAACGGTGTGCTTGATAAGCTTGTTGCAGAATTTAAGCGCGACAATAGAATTAATAAACGCGGAAGAGGACTTGTTGAATAAAGTAATCGCCTTTCAGGAGAAAGAATAATCTAGGATGAATAGCTGATGATTTTATTCAGCTATTCATCTTTATGTATAATCAGTTTTGAATACATTTTCCAAAAGCTTTATAGCAAAGTGAAGCTACCTTTTAGCACCGTTTCATTGATAACGAAAATGTAGAAGTAAACCCCTTGTGAAGCTTTCTTATCATTAACATTACCATCCCACCCAAAATTATTTTTAGCCGAACGAAAAACTTCAGTTCCCCATCTATTATAAATGAACATGGATCCATTACTAATCGTGCAATTGTTCATGTCCTCAAATATGTCATTTATTCCATCTGCATTTGGGGTTATGGCATTTGGAAAAACCAATTGACAGTTCTTTAATTCGCATTCAATTTCAGTGCTGTCTTTTATTTCAATGAGCAAGTTGACCACACTATCGCAGCCTTCTGCGCTTTGAAAAAAGTAAGTAACCGTGTCCGATTTTGTGTGCGTCACTCCCAATAAATCTATATATGTATAGCACGAAGACACCGTGTCAAAGTGCTTCACAGATCTTGATATTTTCAAATTGTAGATAACTTGGCTATCACAATTGTTTACTAGACTTGAATAGAGCACGTTAAAAATGGTGTCCGAATAAAGTGTGAAGCCATCAATCGTTACCGAATCACAAGAGGATAGCTCGAGGTTGGTTACATCAACAGTATCCTTTATCCTAATTTGAGTTTGGAAAATGCTATCGCAACCGCTCAATGAAGTATACGAGCTTGAAATTAGTGTATCGTTGAAAAACGATTGACCCTGAAAAATGACTGAATCACAAGAAACCAATTGAGTCATTGAGAAAAGAGTATCGTTTACAATTAGTTCTATGTTCTGGATAGAATCACAGCCATTTAGTGAAAATGTGTCTGAATAGCTTCCCGATGAATTAACCCAGTTTCCAAAAATTAAAATACTATCTGAACTACAAATATTGATAGTGTCAAATTGAATACTGCTTCCTCCAGTATAAGTTGCAAGAGCATGAATAGTATCAATATCACACTGATTTTCTGCTTGATATACAAAGGAAATGGTGTCGTTTTGTGAAACAACATTGGAACTTAAATTGAGTGAATTTCCGATACTGGCAATCGATCCGTTTTGAAGCCAAATTTCTAAGGTTAAGTTTGCATTTGAAATGGCGCTAAAATGCAATGAATCTGTATTGCAAGGATCTAATCGCGCAATTTCAACGATCTTACTTGCTATAGACTTCAATTGACATTTATCAAGCGCATATTCATAGAAATAGAATTCATCAATTCTGCCATCAAATGGAAATTTTGCATTAGACGGGACATTGTAATGATTGATTCCAAACAGCGATTCATAAGATGCGTTAACATTACCAAATGGTTGTGTTGCTGAGCTAGTGCTAGGAGGTGAATTAACTAAGATCATATCATGCATTTCGCCATTTATAAATGCTTTTAATTGCCGCGAGGTTGAGCTATTATTCGTTGCGGTTATGGCAATAAAAGACCAGCAGCCTGTTTGCACTTGAACCCCTGGCACAGTATATATTTCAGCATTATAAAATCCATTGCAATTAAACGCACAGCGAGGTAGAGATACAAAAATTTGATTTGAAACTGTCATTGATCCTGTTGCTAGCCCGGCAGTGAAAAATGGAAAAGGAGCCGCTTCAGATAAATCACCACCAATTCCTAAAAATAACTTTCCCCAACCTCTGTCTGAACTGCTGCATTGTGCTCGCTGTGAGAAGATGGTTCCATAATGACTTGATTCGGGGTAAATCCAAGTAGCCAGTGTATAGTCGTCATCTAAGTTCAAGTTGCTATTCAAGAGGACATAATCGCTGAGTCCATTAAAAGTCAAACAATTGCCTACCAATCCGTCACTCGTAACGGAACCATTGAAGGTTCCAGAATAATTGGGCAACAAACTTGCTGAGTCAGAAATTCCATTTGTAAATGGGAAATAGACATTGCTTTCCGGTGAAGTCATACCCAAGCATTGAGCATGAATGTCTGCTTGCTTTAAGTAAGAGGACAGAAGCAACAGCGCAAGAGAAAGTATGAGTTTGTAATCCACAGATCAATATCTATTTGCGTCAAAGCTAAATAATTTGTAGTCTAGGTAATTCTTCTATTTCTAACAATTTGGAAGAGATGTCATGAAATGGAATTGATTTAGTTTGATTCAAGTTTTTATTACAATCAGGCTTAAAACCTTAACTGCTAACACATTCATTGCTTAGTACAAGCAACTTAAGATTGTCTTTTCTTCAAAGAAAGTTGAATTTACCTATTTCTGCTTTTGTTGAATAAAAGGTTGTTAATGAATTGAAAACCTATCTGTCAATTGCGAGCGTCAGTTTTTACATTTGCACCACCAAAAATGAATCAAATCAAAAACATGAATAAATTAGTTATGGGTGCTGCTTTGGCACTTTCATTGTTTGCAATTTCTTGCAACGAAACCGCAACTTCAGGTGAAGAAACAGCTTCTGTAACGGCTGACAACGTGGTGAAAACAACCAGCATTAAGTTTGAAGAAGAGCGTTTCAACTTCGGTACTATTACCCAAGGTGAAAAAGTAAAGCACACCTTCAAATTTAAAAACACAGGTAGCGAAGAGCTAGTAA
>CAZWXC010000246.1:0-1401 GCA_964637935.1 uncultured Flavobacteriales bacterium
AAGTCGGGCAGGTGGGGAAACGAAGACCGGCACCCTTGCGGGTGCCGGTCTTTTCATTCTCGAGGGCTCTTCCAACCGTCAATCCGGGAAACTCTCGACGTTGCCCCAATCCCCAACGGTCACGTGGAAGGTCCACCCTTGCCCCGTCACCGGGTCTTCCGCACGCTGGACCACCTCGGATCCAACCACGACCTCGTTGCCGACCGGCCAGAATCCAAGTGCGCTGATTGCCTTCTGCAGCGCTGCATCCGGGTTGAGGCTCAAGGTCTGATTGGCTCGTGCCGCCTCACGCCACTTCTCTTCGTCCGTGCCGGTCGGTGGTGGTTTCGGCACCGACGGGTCTGCATAAAAACCAAACTCGTGATTTTGACCAAGCATCGGTATCTGCTCGTCATAGTAGAGTGATGCCCAATCCCGAGAGCCGTCGAGGATGAAGATCTGAGCGCTGTGAATGCGACCGTCGCCGGCAATCCCGGACTCGTATTCACGGAGTTGCTTGCCGTAGGTCTCTGCGTCAACGTGCGCTTTCCACCCTCTTTGCCAGAAGCTGACCTTGGAGTCGCAGACAAACTGCTCAAGCCCGCATTCGCCGATGATGATATTGACCCCGGCATCCAGTTGAAGGATCCTTCCGACCGTCCACCCCCAGGGTCCACCGTCCATATCCGGCTTGCCGTCGGCAGTCAGCTTTGGCCCATCTTTGCAGAAGTACTCGTGCGTCATTAGCCAGTGCTGGTTGTTCTCCTCGAGGTAGGTCAAGACGTCTCGAAACGGCTCCCAATTTGGCTTTGTGCCCGTTCCACCGTTGTCCGGCCAACCGACCGAGAAGTTGAGCACCCCTGCTCGAAGACCGTACCCACTCATTTCCTTCAAGAATGACAACGTGTACGCAGAGACCGCAGCCGGCACCCCGTCTTCCCAAATGTGGGGCTCGTTGATGCCTGTGAACGCAAATTGCTCTCGAGGGTGAGAAGGTGAAAGTTGAAGCCGGTCGAAGAGCCGTGCGTACGACTCAGCGTGCGACCTGCCCGTGCCAACGGGATCCCGCATCATGTCGGCGTGTTGCTCCGACAACGGGTGATCTCGAAGGGTGATCAACGAGTTTGGCGTGACAGCCAAGACCCGGCGCACCCTCTCGGGATCCGGGTTGATGATCCTCACCGACTTCGGTTGCCACCTTCGCAAGAGGTCTTCGTAATGTGGTCCCCAATGTTGCGGGTCGAGTTGTGCGCCAAGCTTTCCCATTTCCGAGTCCTTTAGTTGAGTACGTGCAAGAGGAGAGTGATTGCCTCGACTGCCATCGTTGCCGCAGCAAGGAGCCCGATCCCAACGAGCCAACGACGGGTCGAGTATAGCTGATTGGTCAGATAGGTTATTTGCCGCACGTACCCGATGTTCCTG
>CAZWXC010000246.1:1411-4794 GCA_964637935.1 uncultured Flavobacteriales bacterium
CGTTGAGCAACTCGGGCACCTCGGACGCCGGGTGCTGAAACCGGACTGCCTCACACCCGGTCACGTGCGCCTGTTTGACGTTTTCGGAGAGTTTGAACGTATTGAGGAAACTCGAGAGGTATGCCCCCGCTGCCCCGTCGCCGACGTCGCCTTGCCACCCGATTGCGTACCCGACACCGGCATTGTAACACTGCACCGCAAAGCCAAACCCTTGGCAGGTGTTTGCGATGACGAGACTCACCGTGCCCGTCGCTGAGATTGCGTCCGCAAACACAGCACGGTGCAGCGTTTCGCCGTTCGCAAACAGCATCGACGGCTTGTTGCCGTGACCGATTAAGACAACCGCAGTCGGGTGAAAAGTCAAGATCGTGTTCAACATCTCGCGCACGCCAAGTTGCCCGTCGAGAATTTTCACCGGCGTGTCGCCAATGCTCGACATGATCTCAGATCGTGTGTTGAGATTGCTCTGAGGTGCGACGAGCAAAAGTCTCATTCACTGCTCTCCGAAGTGTGTTCAAGACACCCTGGACCGTCCCTGTCTTCCGGAAAACAGGTGTATCGCTTCTGTCCAAAAAGTCGGCTGCCTCGGGACTTGCCGTGAACAAGAACGCAGCCGGCATTCTTGCGCCCCATTTGTCGTAAGCACGCTTCAAAAACTCGATACCGTTCATTTCTACCATCAAGAGGTCGACCATGACCACGTCAAACGTCGGCAAGTCGAGACTCAATGCCTCACGAGGTGAGTTCACCGCGACGACGTCGCAGTCGTCGAGGGCCATGCCGAAGAGCCGTGTCTGATACGGGTCGTCGTCAATAATCAAAACCTTTTTCATTTTCCCACTCCTTCAACTCATTTTGAAGCCGGTCAACGAGAGCTTCGAGCCGGACAATTTCAATTTGCAAGGTGGCAATTTGCGCCACAAGCCCGTTGATGGTCGTTTGAGGTTTAACCCTCGGTCTTTTGTTCGCAGCTCTATTTTGCCTTAACTGACTAATAACAGCCAGGGCAGCCGTCCCGAGCGCAACCAAAAACGTCAACCACTCAACTTTCATCGTCATCAATTCCAACCACCTCCCACGTCAAAAAGAAAATCAAGACCCCGTACCGAAGGGCTGCCGAAAGCGCGTGAGACGAAGAGAAGATGAAGAGCGCAAAGGACAACAACACGACTCCGAACCCGGCCAACAGTCGGCCAACGGGTCGTGTCCGTGCCCCCTCGGTCAAGAGAAGTCCGAAACCGACCAACCAGAAGAGCAACGATAACAAAGGCAACGACAAAAACTGCGTGATGGTCCGGTACGAGGTGGTCAGGGGCAAGTCGAAGAAAACAACCCCACCAAAGCCGGTGCCCTCGGCAATGATGATGAGAGCCAGAAACCGTCGGATCCACCGGCTCACGGATCCCGGCCACGTCACCTTCGAGCGAAACCAATCGCAGATCCGGCAAGAATCTTGTTGTTGAGATCCTTCAATCACAGCATGCGCCTCCACCACGGCACCTGCACCCCTCTCGTGCTCACTTCGCCACGTTGTCTCTCGTTGATTGCCGTTTTCAGCAAGAGTGAGAGCAAGGCAACGAAGGCACCGACGGCTTCACTGTTCACACGGGTAAACTCGGAGAGTTGCCCATTGAACACGTTCGTGTCCAGCACGCCGAAAACTACCATGCCCAAGAGGACAACCAATGCCGAAACTGCCCCGAGATCCTTCACTTCGTTTTCCATTTTCCACCTCGTGATTGAGTAATCCTACGCTGCACTCGTGTGCTCATACCACACGAGCTCAACGACGCAATTGTTGGTGCCGGCTGCCTCGTTGGTCACCTCGAGACAATACGTGGTGTTCTGCTTCAAGATCCACTCGTCAGGATCGGTTTTGCCCCCGTCTGTCCTGTTAGATCCGAGAAGATGATTGGAAAGTGCGACGGCAGACCCGGTCGTCAAGGTCGTCACCTGTTTGACCAACGTTGCGCCCGACGTGTTGCCGCTGTTCCGGTTGGCGTTGAGAGCCGGCACCGACGTGCCGCCGGTGTATGTGACGTTTTCATACAACACAACCGTCGACTCAGCCGTCACGTTCACGCTTGGTCGCATGTGCAACCACTTCGTCGTGTTGGGCGTGACCACGATGAACGTTGCCACGTCGCCAATCCCGAGGGCCACGCTATCAACGGCTCGGTAGAAGTCGCCTTCATGGATCTCGTGATGGTCCATTTCCACGACGACCAACGAGGCAGAAACCGGATCTGCGGTAAGGTCAACCCAATCGGTGCCGTTCCACCCCTGCACACGCACCTCTTTGATGTAACTCATATCACCCACCATTCTGTGCCGTCGGACACAATCATCATCGAGTCGTTGGCCGAAAGCTCTTGCGTCGTTTCGCCGTCGATGGTCTCACTTGCCGCCGGGTCGATGGTAATCGTGCCCGTCCCGACGTTCTTGATATGGTAGACACCCCCGGCAAAGTTGGCTGCCGCAATCAGGTTGACCGTGAAAGTGCCGTCGCAGAGAAGGATGTGGTCATCCTCATCCGTGGTGTACGTCGAGCCCTTCGCCGCAACGGGATAGTGTTGCCCGGTCGTGGTCGTCAAGAACTGCCCCGTGAGCATCAAGGGCAAGGCCCTGTCGCCGATATGGAAGGACAACGGCACGAGATAGCCCACCCCGGTTGTCCAGAGCTCAATCTGCACCCAAGTGCCGTCGAGCACGAGCCCTTCTGCCGTCAAAACCGTCCATGCCTCGGTGTCAGCCGTCGAGCTTGCCAGGGTCGTGCCGGTCGACGTGACGATCTCAAACCAGACCTCGGCACCCACCCCGCCAACTGCCCAAGCTGCCATGATTGCGCTCACCGTCAAGCCTGCCTTGAGTCTCGGGTGATCCGCATAGGTGAAGCGCTGATACGCGTGGGTGCTCGAGCCGTCGACCTTGAGCGCTCTGCCGTACGTCTCGGTGATGCCTTCGCCGGCAACGTCGACCTCGGTCAACGAGATCCCACCCGACTCGGTCCACTTCAAGGGCAATGTGTCGTCGGCACCTTCCGCACTCGGGAAGTTCAAAATCTCGTTGGTGAGATTCGAGCCTTGAAGTTGAGCCCATGTGATATCCTGATCAACCACTTCCCAGGTAGACCCGGACGTGTTGAAGCGCAAAATCTGGTTGAGTCCTGGGACGACTGCCTCGACATCGTACCCTTGGATACTGGTAGCGTCTGAACTCACTCGTTCCCAGGCATCCAACACGTACTCATACTCAACCCCGGTTGCCAGGACCACGAAGCGATCCCCGTTTATCCACCCCGTGTTGTCCGCGCGCTCGGTCTCGGTGCCACCGTAGATTCTGTTCGTTGAGAGGACAATCAAGGTTATCTCCTGAAAATGCTA
>CAZWXC010000247.1:0-4791 GCA_964637935.1 uncultured Flavobacteriales bacterium
GTATACTCTTGAATTGGATGTCTGTAGGCTTTTTAAAACCTAAGGCTTCAAGGTTTTGCTTTATGCTAGAATCAAAATTGTATTGGTCAAATTTCATGTGCCGTATTTGGGCCGCGAAGATAAGGGAAAAGGCAAGGGATTACCGCTGTCAATTCAAGTTTTGAGAAGGAAGAAAACAGATTAAAAAGAACTATTTTTCCTTCATGATTTCGGATCGATAACAAGACATTTTTACTTGCGTGATATTTAGGATTGCAAATCTTGATCATTGATCCTAGAGATTAGATTCAAAAGACTATTCACCAACCATATTCTAATTGAAAAGCGCAATTAGAGTAGTTTACGTGAAATGATGTAGAAATTAAGAGTATGCTTGTGGGGTGAGTTTAGTTTTTCATTTTTTAAACTGTTTAATATGAAGTCTGCTGTTTTTTGTTTTTTGTTTCTTTCGTCTTTGCTTGGATGTAAAAAAGAAGATGCTGCATCCGCTGAAGCCGAAAATAAATCTGTTTGTTCAGAAGTAGGCACACCAGCGTGCATCCAACAAAAGATCTTGTCTTATGATGAAAACGCGGCCTGTGACGATGCTTCAGTTAAAGAATATGTTTTTCAAGGAAACACGGTTTTCAATTTTGAACCGGGCACTTGTGGAGCAGATATGATGGCAGAAGTTTATGATTGTGAGTGCAATCTACTTGGAACGTTAGGTGGAATAACAGGAAATACAAAAATCAATGACGAAGCGTTTTCTTATGCTGTTTTTGTGCAAGTGGTTTGGGAAAACTAGTAATCAATCATTGTCATAACCATTTCTTCTTTTCAACCGCTGCACGTGGTTAAAACTTCCGTTTAGGTTCTTGTTCATGGCTTACAAAGCTTATTTTTCCAGCATTCTAAAAGCTAAGCTATGGCACGTTTTATCAATAAATCTCAAACCGAAATTGGCGAATCGCCATTTGAACTTCGCTTTCGCGGAACCAAAAAATCAGATAAAATTCTGATGCGTGTGATCGACTTCGATGCCGAAAACATGGAAGAATGCAAGTTGAAAGAGTTCAAAGAGATTTCAAGATACATTGATAAAGAGACCATTACATGGCTAAATGTGGATGGACTTCACGATCCAAAGCTGATGGAGCAAATAGGCGAGGTATTTGAATTTGATCGCATGATCATGAGCGATGTGCTCAACACAGACCAGCGGCCAAAAGTGCAGGAATACGAACATTGCCTTTTTGTATCATGCAAAATGCTCACGTTTAACGAGAAGAAAAATCAACTGATTTCTGAGAATCTCAGCTTGATCATTGCCGATAAATTGCTCATTAGTTTTCAGGAAAAACGTGGCGATGTGTTTGAACCCGTGCGCGAACGCATCAGAAAGCAAAAGCGAAAAATAAGAAACTCAGGCACGGATTACCTGAGTTTTGCCTTGCTCGATATTGTGATTGATAACTACATCTTCATCCTAAGTTTGATGGGCGAGCGCATCGAAATGATTGAAGAAAAGTTGATCAATAATCCAACGCCAGATGTATTGCGATTAATTAATGAATACAAGCGAGAAATCAATTTTATGCGCAAAAACATTTTGCCTGCCAAAGAAATGGCAATGGCTTTGGTGAAATCTGACTCAGAATTTTTGGATGACGAAAATGTGGGTGTTCACCTTAAAGAATTGCTCGACAATATCAATCAAGCCGTTGAAATCAGCGACAGCTACCGCGAAATTCTGAGCGATCAGCTCAATATTTATCACATGACACTCAGCTCAAAACTGAATGATGTGATGAAATTCTTGACCATTTTCTCGGTCATTTTTATTCCACTCACATTTATAGCGGGCATCTACGGCACCAACTTCGACAATGTGCCCGAACTGCATTATAAGTACAGCTACTTTATCATGTGGGGCGTAATGATCAGCATTACACTCGGCATGATCTTCTATTTCAAAAAGCGTGACTGGTTTTAGGTTTTTGATGCTTTATCGTATCAAACTTTCTATTCATGGAAAAAACTTGAAGGTTCGTGGAATACTATTTCTGCTAAAATGATATATTTATGCTCAATTTGTATAGCTGATGAAAAATTGTCCGAATTGCAAGAGCATAAAAGTCATAAAAAGTGGTGTTGTAAAAGACCGCCAACGTTTTAAGTGCAAGGATTGCAACTACTATTTTACAGTAGATAAAATCGGCAAAAACATCAACGATTATTACGTCACCAAGGCCATTCAGCTCTATGTGGAAGGGGTGAGCTACCGCGAAATTGAACGCATTTTAGGTGTAAGCCACGTTTCGGTGATCAATTGGGTGAAGAAGTACAAAATTCAACGGCCAGAAAACACCGATTACCATCCAACTTACAAGATTTTAAGCCATTCTGAACTTATTGATTTTATCTCCAAAAAAGATCAGCTTTCAGGCGCAGGCATGATGATTACCGAATTGGGCGACAAGTTCATGCTCATTAAGTGGGAACGGTTTAGGGAATAGGTGGCAGTAGGTAGTGGGCAGTAGGTAGTGGGTAGTAGGTAGTAGGTAGTGGGTAGTGGGCAGTAGGCAGCAGGTAGTGGTAGTTAGTGAGCAGTTTGCAGTGCTATCATAGCGAACAAAGACTGTGGTCTCTAGTCTCCAATCTTTAGTCTCTTGTCTGATGTCTCCATACTTAATACTTAATACTTAATACTCACTACTTAATTCTATTAAACTATACTCTTTACCAAATAAATACATCGCGTATCGTTCAATTCGAGCTTTTGTTTTCAATTTGATCTCGAAGACAGAGATGCGCATTTCCAGATTCACCCTAACTAAACCATGGCTCAATACCTATGTAATGAGCTACTTACCACTAATTAACCTATAACAATGAAAAACCTAGTTACGTCTTGCGCACTATTTCTGCTCTCGCTTACAGCGTTTGCGCAAGGTTCTACCGAATATGGTGGAGGTCTTAAAGTAAGCTTGAACGAAGACGGCTCCAAATATTTCCGACTCATTACCTGGCATCAAGCCTGGCTTACTGGAGCCGACAATAGTGCCGGTGATTTTACAGTAACTCCTTCTTTAAGGCGTTCGCGCATGTTGATGTATGCCCAAATCAACAAGCGCTTTTTGATTTTAACGCACTTTGGTTTAAACAGCCTCAATGCCAACAATATGCAGCCCTTGGGCAAAAGTGCCAGTGCAGCTGTTTTTATGCACGATGCCTGGGCTGAGTATACTGTTTTAGACAAGAAGCTATATATGGGTGGTGGATTGCATTACTGGAATGGAATTTCGCGCCTTACCAACCAAAGCACACTCAACATTCTTACACTTGATGCACCGCGATTTAATTGGGCAACTCTCGGTACATCAGACCAATTTGCCAGGCACATAGGCGTGTATGCAAAGGGGAAATTAGGTAAGCTCGATTATCGGGTTTCTTTTAACAATCCCATGTCGCAGTCGCTCGACCAAATTGCTGGTATTGCGCCAGATACTAACGTGGCAACTTACAGAACACGAGGCATATATAAAGACACTAAAGGCATGTATGCTTTTCAGGGTTATGTAAACTACCAGTTTTTAGATCAAGAAAGCAATTTGTTGCCATTTATGGTGGGTAGCTATTTGGGCACCAAGAAAGTATTCAATATTGGTGCTGGGTTCTTTACTCATCCAAACGGAACGGTTTCTTTAAACACTGCTGGCGATACCATTACCAATGATGTGAATCTGTTTTCTGCCGATGTATTCTACGACACACCAATAGGCGAGAAGGGCGCTTCTTTCAACATCTATGGCGTGTATTACAACTTTGATTTCGGCCCAAATTATCAACTATCGGGCACCAGCGATGTAATCGCAACGAGTCAAATTTTCTACGTTCAATCTGGTTTTACACTTCCTGAATTTTCTACCAAAGGAAAACTCCAACCTTATGTAAGCGCCAGCTACCGCGATATAAAAGCGTTGCCAGATGCTGCTACCACTGTGGGTGTTGGTGCTAACTGGTTTTTGAGTGGTCACAATGCAAAACTTACAGCTGAATATTCGCGCAGCGATCGTGGAAATGTGGGTAAGAATACCTTCAACATTCAAGCGATGATTTATTTATAATAATCTCCTAAAAATCAATAAAATGAATAGAGAAAAAGCACATCAATATTGGAAAGAAAACTTGGGGTATCTCGGTATTCTGATGGGGATTTGGTTCCTTGTTTCTTATGTGTTTGGAATACTGCTCGTAGACCAATTAAACACGATAAAAATTGGCGGATTCAAACTCGGATTTTGGTTCGCACAACAAGGTTCCATTTATGTGTTTGTCGCGCTCATTTTCATCTATGTGCGCTTGATGAACAAATTAGATAAGAAATACGGTCAAGAAGATAACGATTAATAAATACTACAATGGATATTTTAACTTGGACATACATACTAGTGGGCGCCACATTTGCGCTCTATATTGGCATCGCCATTTGGTCACGTGCTGGATCTACTAAAGAGTTTTACGTTGCTGGTGGTGGTGTGTCGCCTTTGGCAAACGGGCTCGCAACAGCCGCTGACTGGATGTCGGCAGCATCGTTCATCTCCATGGCGGGCTTAATTTCTTTTAGCGGTTATGATGGCTCTGTTTACCTCATGGGTTGGACAGGCGGCTACGTGCTACTTGCTTTACTATTAGCGCCTTATTTGCGCAAATTCGGAAAGTTTACCGTTCCAGATTTTATCGGGGATCGCTATTATTCAAACACGGCTAGAACAGTAGCTGTAATCTGCGCCTTGTTTGTGTCGTTTA
>CAZWXC010000248.1:0-4767 GCA_964637935.1 uncultured Flavobacteriales bacterium
TGCGCATCGGCATATCCTTGTTGGTTTCCAATAAATTCGGTTATTTCTTCTACTTCTGGCGTATCCACAAAGGCACACTGCAAACGAATCAGTTCGTTTCCGTTGCTATAAAGCATGTCTCCACGACCAATAAGCTGCTCGGCACCGCCAGTATCAAGAATTGTTCTTGAGTCAATTTTTGAGGTAACTCTAAATGCGATTCTACTAGGGAAGTTTGCCTTAATAGTACCAGTGATAATGTTTACCGAAGGTCTTTGCGTTGCAATGATCAAATGTATACCAATGGCTCGCGCTAGCTGTGCAAGTCGGGCGATAGGTAGCTCTACTTCTTTACCAGCAGTCATGATCAAGTCAGCAAATTCATCTACAACCAACACTATGTATGGCAAAAAGCGATGGCCATTATTCGGGTTCAGCTTTCGCTTAACAAACTTGACGTTGTATTCTTTTATGTTTCGGCATTGTGCGTTTTTGAGCAAATCGTAACGCTCGTCCATTTCAATACAAAGTGAATTGAGCGTACTAACTACTTTACTTGTGTCGGTAATGATGGCTTCTTCTTCACCTGGAAGTTTTGCCAAAAAGTGACGCTCTATTTTATTGAAAAGCGTGAGCTCCACTTTTTTAGGGTCAACCAAAACAAACTTTACTTGGGCAGGATGCTTCTTGTAAAGCAACGAAGCTAAAATACAATTCAAACCAACCGACTTACCTTGACCTGTGGCACCAGCCATCAACAAGTGAGGCATTTTAGCTAAATCAACCACAAAAGTCTCGTTGTTGATTGTTTTGCCAAGCGCCACTGGAAGCTCCATTTTGGTGTTTTGAAACTTCTCACTGTTGATCACCGTGCGCATGCTCACCACATCTGGCGTTTGGTTTGGTACTTCAATACCAATGGTGCCTTTTCCCGGAATTGGAGCAATAATTCTAATTCCTAAAGCCGCTAAGCTTAATGCGATGTCATCTTCGAGATTCTTAATTTTTGAAATCCGAACGCCAGCTTCTGGAACAATTTCATAAAGAGTAACGGTAGGGCCAATAGTCGCTTTGATTTTAGAAATACCAATGTTGTAATTTTTAAGCGTATCAACGATTTTGTTCTTGTTTTCTTCAAGTTCGCCACGTTCCACTTTTATGCTGCCATCTCCGTGATCTACTAAAATGTCAATCGGTGGGAACTTATATTTACTTAAATCCAGTAGTGGATCGTAATCTACCATTTCGCCTTCAGCAAGGTCTTCGTCATCGCTAAAATCGTCACCTGTATTTTGTTCCACAGCAAAATCTACATCTTCCTCTTCATCAGCGACATGCGTTTGCATTGGTTTTGGAGCTTCTTCTACGTGATTCGCAACCGTAATTTCAAAGTCGTCATCGAGATCAACTTCTGCCGGCTTTTCTTCTTTTTCCTGAGCGCTTGTTTCGAGTTCTAATTCTTGCGATTCTGCTTCTATGATTGGTTCTTCTGTTTTTGGCGGAGCAACTATGGTTGATGCTTGTGCTAATTGTGGTTCTAAATCTTGTGTTAATTCATCTCCTTCTTCGTCAATCGAAAGAGGTTCTTCTGAAATAACTTCATTTTCCCTTATGTCAGCAGCAACGGGGCTTGCTTCTGAAGTGTTTTTGGCTTTTTCTACATCATCGATTCCTGTAAAGCTTGTAACCAAACTATTAACAGAAACATTGAATGTGGTAATTAGAAAAACCGATAAAGTGAAAAACAAGATAACACCTGTGCCGACAGAACCAATTACAGCCATCAACCATTGATTGGTATGATATCCAAATGCTCCACCTAGAAAGAGGAAGTTTTCTTTGAACAATGAACCCATCATCAAAGAAGTCCAAATCAAGAAAAACATTGAAATACCTGTTGTTCTCCAAAATGGAAGTAGGTCTATTTTAAATAGAACTTTAAATCCTACCAAAAAGGTGAGCAGCACAAAAACAAATGAACTGATGCCAAAGCCATTATTAATTAATTGATGACTGATTAGCGCGCCAAAAGTGCCTAGCCAATTGTCAATTTCTATTTCAGGATCGAATAGAATATCAAGCCACGTTTTTTGAAATAATTTATCCTGATCTACTTTCCAAGTAAAGAGATAGGAGGTAAGTGCGAGCAGTAAAACTCCGCTCAATAGGATCAGGAAAATCCCTAGAATGTTTCGAGTGCGTTCGTCTTTTAGAAAATTGCTGAATTTAGAATTCCCATTCAAAGCAGGAATTTTGAAGCCTTTTTTAGGTTTTGACTCGCGTGGCTCCTTTGCTTCCTTCTTGCTATTAGAAGGCTTGGGGATGTTTTCTACTTGACTTTTATAGTGGTTTGAATAACTCAAAATTCGGGCATTTTACTGTCCAAATTTAGGTTGCTCAGCGGCCTTAATGCAGCAGTTTGGTTGGAGTTATCAAAAGCCTTTTGAACACAACTTTAATAGCGTGTTTGGCTTATTCCATAAAGGCAGTCATGTTCTGAACTACCACTTTATCAAATTCTTCTTTGTCTAGCGATTGATATCGATCGTCAATGACAAATTCGCTGTCATCAATTTCTTGTGGAATAATCTTGGTGGCACGCAAACGCATGTGCATGTTGTAGTTTTCGATACGATAATCTAAAAGCACACCATCTATCTCATTATAAGGCGTGTACCAATTAGGGTCTTGCAATTTAATGTCGTGAGTGTAGTAAAAGATATAGCTTTCTGATTTTGAAATACCAAAGTCTAAGAGCACTTTTTCGCAATCGGCTTCGGCTATTTTAGAAGGCTCGTTCAGTTCCTTAAGTTGAAATGGAGGCAGCACATCGGTCATTTGTTTTACTTCTTCGCCAGAAAGCTCAAGTACGTACCTATCGCCAAAAATTTTAACCAGATTGAACATTTTTCGAGCAGAGCCATCTACCATTATTCCCATTTCAATGAGACCTGCACCCGCAGACATGTTAGAAATAAATTTATCTTTTTTAAACTTCATGATCATCTTATCTGGAAGCATTTCCAGCATGATATCTGAAGAATCGAGATCAGGATACGTCACTTCGTACTCAATAATTCCTTGATCCACGTCTTTTTGAAACTCCTTTTCTTCTGCACAAGAATGCATCAAAAGGCCCATTACTATTGGGATAAAGAGCGTAAATTTTAGGTGCGTTTTAGTCACTTAAGGTGTCAGGGTTATCGAACAAAAGTAATGATGCCTTTTAATCTCGAAAGCATAATCTTTTTTCGTGAGTTAAATCATCAAATTACATTTGCGCTCAAATCTCGATATATGCTTAAGTACTTAGTTCAATGTTCCGAAATTGGAGCCGGCACAAGAGGCAGCAGCCTAGGCCCCGATGCAGTGATGTTAGCATCGCTCAATTCAAGTAGCGAATTGTTTAATCGTTATCCTTTTGAGCAAATTCCAGATTTGAACGATTCTCTTTTTGAACCAACGAATACACCGCATGCGCTGCGTATTAAGCAAGTTTATACTACTTGGGCCGCGCAAGCCGAATCGGTAAGTAGAAACTTGAAATTGGGCAATACACCAGTGGTAATCTCTGGTGATCATGCTTCGGCTGGTGGCACCATTGCTGGAATTAAAATGATGTATCCAAACAAACGCCTTGGTGTAGTTTGGATAGATGCACACGGAGATTTACATTCTCCATACACAACGCCAAGTGGCAACGTACACGGTATGCCGCTGGCTGCGAGCTTAGGTTTTGACAATTTCGAAAATCAACGAAATACACCAACAGAAGAAACGGTTGACTTTTGGGAACGCATGAAGTTTATGGGTGGTAGTTCACCAAAAATTCTTCCTCAAGATTTAGTTTTTGTTGGTGTAAGAGATACCGAAAAAGAAGAAATATACCTCATTGAAAACAACAATATCACGAATTACGAAGTGGCTGAAGTTGATGATATGGGAATGACCAAAATTGGTAACGAGATCCTGGAAGATCTTAAAGAATGTGACATTCTATATGTTTCTTTTGATGTGGATAGTATGGATCCGGATGAGGTGAGTTATGGCACGGGAACACCTGTGCAAGATGGTATTACCCCTGATCAAGTAAATAAATTACTTTCCATTTTATTAGCAGATCCGCGTGTGGTGTGCTTTGAAATGGTGGAGGTGAATCCTTTGTTAGACAAAAAAGGAAATAAAATGGCCGTAACTGCACTCGGCATCTTAGAAAAGGCAGTTGAAACGTTAGAAAATCGATAAAATGACCATTATTCAAGAAATTGCAGAAGCCACCAAAACCATGTTGGCCGAGCAATACAACTATCAAGTAGAAGACAAGCACATTCAAATAGACAACACTAGAAAAGAGTTTGAAGGTGATTTTACGTTGGTGGTTTTTCCTTTTGTGAAGCCAATGCGCACTGCTCCAGAAAAGGCTGGTGAGGCGCTAGGCGAGTATTTGAAGGCCAAGCTTGAAAATGTGTCTTCTTACAATGTGATCAAAGGTTTCTTGAATATCAGCTTGACCTCAAGCTATTGGACCAATTTGTTGTCAACCACTTTGGCTGATCAAACTTGGCTGAAAAACAAACCTTCAAAAGACGTGGTGTTGGTGGAGTATAGTTCGCCAAACACAAACAAGCCATTGCATTTAGGTCATTGTCGAAATATCTTTTTGGGCGATGCTGTGGCCAGCATTAAAGCGTTTGCTGGTTCTGATGTGGTGAGAACGCAAATCATCAACGATCGTGGCGTGCATATTTGTAAAAGCATGCTCGCATGGAAGCTTTTTGGTGAAGGCGA
>CAZWXC010000249.1:0-4758 GCA_964637935.1 uncultured Flavobacteriales bacterium
TATCTACACCCAAATAATTTCACCCCAGATATTACGAGATTGCCAAGTGCTATTGATACAAAACGACCTTTTTATATTCTGAGGTTTTCAGATTTGCAAGCTTATCATGACGTAGGGAAGTCTGGAATTACAGATGAAGTAGCTATTCAACTAATTGCCATTTTGGAAAGTCATGGTCAAGTTTTTATAACCTCTGAGCGCAAATTAAGTGCTTCTCTTGAGAGATATAGAATTAGCATTAGTCCCGAGTTGATACATCATGCGCTTTATTTTGCAGATCTTTTTATAGGTGATAGTCAAACTATGACTGCTGAATGCGCAGTTTTGGGTACTATGTCTTTTCGGTACAATGGTTTTGTGGGTAGATTAGGTTATTTAGAGGAATTAGAACACAAGTATGATCTGACAAAAGGAGTATTAGCAAACGATCCGCATGACTTGATTAGTTTAGTAAGTCAATATCTTGAAGCACCATATTCTAATGAGGAAATGACTATGCGAAGAAAGAGAATGTTGTCTGAAATGGTTGACTTGAATGAATTACTCAAATGGTTAATAGAGAAATACCCAGATTCAAGAAATAGCTGGAAAATGGACAATACTCCTTTCCTTGATTTTATAAAAACATGAAAAAAATCCTGATTTCAGTGGGCACGCGCCCCAACATCATTAAGATAACGCAATTCAAAAAGTATGCAGCTGATTTTGGCTTAGAAGTAAAGATTCTGCATACTGGTCAGCATTACGATCATAAAATGGCGCAGGTGTTTTACGACCAGTTTCAAGTGCAGCCAGATTTTCGCCAAGACTTGGAGCCAGGCTCGGTGCTGGATCAAATTACGCAGATGATGCACAATATTACGGCCATTATTGATCAATATAAACCTGATGTATTGCTCACTCCTGGCGATGTAAACTCAACCTTTGCAGCAGCTTATGCAGCTTATCAAGCCAACGTGCCAATTGGTCATATAGAAAGTGGCTTGCGCAGCGATGATCTCACCATGCCCGAAGAAATAAACCGAATCTTAACCGATGACCTTACCCACCATTTCTTTATTACTGAAAAATCAGGCATGGAGAATTTGCTGTCTTTAGGTAAAACTCCCAATAAACTCCATCTGGTTGGCAATACCATGATTGATACTCTTGTAGCTTTTGAGCAACAAATAGATCAAAGCCAAATTTTAAACACCTTAAATGTTCGCTCAGATTTTGCATTGTTTACCTTTCATCGCCCTGCCAATGTAGATTCTGTAGATAATGCCACTTTGTTGCAAAAGCTACTTTTGCGCGCTGCCAATGAATTGACCGTAGTTTTTCCTGTTCATCCAAGAACATTAAAAATGCTAGATCAATTTGGTTTATTACAGCAATTAAAACACGATTCAAACATAGTATTGGCCGATCCGTTAGACTATTTTTCTTTCCAACACTTGGTGAAAAATGCAACAGTAGTAGTGACAGATAGTGGCGGTATTCAAGAAGAAACCACCTTTAGAAAAGTGCCCTGCTTAACCATCAGACCAAACACAGAAAGACCAATAACGGTAGAGGTTGGTTCTAATATATTGTTAGACTTTGATAATGATAGCATCCTATCAAATATCAGAGACGTAAAAAACGGAACCTTTAAATCAGGTTCAATTCCTCACCTTTGGGACGGACAATCAACCAAACGAATCCTTGAAATTCTATCTTAACATAAGCTTGGTGTGCGCATTTGCGCTGATTCGCACATGTGCGTTGAGCCAAACTGCGCCTACACATGTCTATGACGACAAACTCTACCAGTTTTTAGAAGAGTTGAATACGGCAGATTTTACTGATCAAACCTTTATAGCTAAGCCACTTAACAACCAAGAAGTTTCGAACATTTTATTCGGCATTGACACGCTTAAAGTACTTAACAAAGTGCTGAAGCAAAGGCTTCAGTATTACAAGCAGATGTATGTGCTTGAACATTCCACTAGTTATCCCACGCCTACCAAATTATACGAAAAACCGCTACATACGCTTTCAAGATTCAAAGCCATTGATGTGGCCTATTATGGCGAAGATAAGGTTGCATTTACCTTGAATCCAATTATTGGTCTTGATGTTTTTACCAATCAAAATGGTCAAATCATTCGAAGGAAAATAGGTGGTGAGTTTAAGATGTATATCGATAAATTTACAATCTACGGCAGTGTGCGAGACCATTACGAATCTGTGCCCTATACCACTTACACTTCTATTGGCCCACACGAAGGCAGCTTATACAAGTACAATCCAGACGGTAGCGTTGAATTTAGTGAAACCAGAGGAGGCGTTTCTTATAACCTTGGTTGGGGAGAAATCGCTTTCGCTAAAGACCATTTAAAATGGGGTTATGGCAGATTTGGAACAAACATACTAGACGCGAGTGTGCCGTCATTTCCGCATTTAAAGCTTCGCTTATATCCCAAACCATGGATCAGGTTCGAATACGTGCATGCAGCTTTACAGTCAAATGTGCTTGATTCAAGCTCCATTTATACCATAGGCGGTGTAAATAGGGGCGAGTTCCACAATAAATTTTTAGCATCTAACTTGCTTAGTTTCCGGTTAAAAGAGAAAACCTGGATCAGCCTCGGGAATAGCATTGTGTATTCTCAACAAAACATAGAGCCAGCCTACCTTATTCCGCTGGCATTTTACAAGAGTATAGACCATTACGTAGCCAATAGAAACAACTACTCAGGAAGTAATGCACAAATGTTTGGTGCTTTTTCTACGCGTATTATTCCCAAAACCCACCTTTATGCAACCCTTTTTGTAGATGAGGTTAGTTTTCGTAGAATGTTTGATGCCCAACGTCACACCAACTGGTATTCGATCAATGCGGGAGCGCAAATAAGTAATGTATTGCCCAATACCACCTTCAGTGTAGAGTATCTGCACACCAACGCCATGGTTTATAAGCACTTTATAGAAACTACTACCTATTCTAATTCTTATTACACAATGGGCCATTACCTTGGCGACAATGCGCGACAAGTGGGGCTGCAGCTTACATATTCACCGCTTTGGTGGATAGATTTATCCGCTAGTTATCAGTTTGCACAAAAAGGTCCCGATATCAAAGATGACCGTGTAACCAAAGACCCTGAAACTGGTATTTTGCTCGTACAAGGAATAAAATTACTCGACACCACTGCCTGGCAGCGCAATCTATACCAATTTAAGGCGGTGCTTTCTCCGTTAGCTAAATGGCAGTTTTCGTGTGCGCTTCGCGTGCAATCTCAGCCAGTTATCAACAGAAATTACGATATAGATTTTTATTCGGGAAATAATAGCACCTTTGTCATCGGATTGAGTTATTGCTACTGATTGGGGGCATTTCAGTAATGAATAACTCGTAATTACTTTGAAATGGTATTAATTTCTAGCAAAACAGGTCATACTGACTTGGCGTGGAAGTTAAGTGTCAACGATTTTCCTGGAATTCCGGGCAAAGAATTAGAGGAGTTTCTCTCTTACTACCTTGACATTTACAACCCCGAAAAAACGTTAGTCCTAGCCACAAGTGAAGGACTCAACATCAACAATGCTCTAAAAGGAAGGGACGAAAGCGTCAATTGTATTATTAATCTTAAGCGTATAAATGACGTCCGCTGGATCAATAATCTTTTCGAAACTACCAATCAACATCTTCCTAATGACGGTGTTTTCGTTGGTTGTGTGGAGACTTACGGCTTGAGAAAAGAAAGGTTGCTGAAAAAGTTCCCACCAGTTGTAAACTACCTTTATTATACCATGGATTATGCATTTAAACGTGTGTTTCCAAAATTACCCGGGTTAAAAAAACTGTATTTCGGTTTAACGCAAGGCAGGAATAGATCTATATCAATGTCTGAAGCGTTCGGTAGACTTTATTATGCTGGTTTTAAGATTGTTGAATTCAAAAGCATTGGTTCAAACTTATATTTTGTGGCTCAGAAAACAAAGGAAGTTAAGAATCTAAAAAATCCAACGTACGGCCCAATTTTCAAGATGAAGCGAGTAGGTAAAGGCGGCAAGCTGATCGAGGTTTACAAACTCAGAAGCATGCATGCATACAGTGAGTTTTTACAACAATATGTATATGAGCTGAATAACCTTCAGGAAGGTGGTAAAATCAACAATGACTTTAGGATTACTTCAGCAGGCAGGTTTATGAGGAAGTTTTTTTTAGATGAAGTACCCATGCTGATAAATGTTTTAAAAGGTGATCTAAAACTAGTTGGTGTAAGACCAATTAGTATGCATTATCTAAGTCTTTATGACAATGAATTGAGGATGTTGAGACGAATGGTGAAACCAGGTTTGGTGCCTCCGTTTTATGCTGATATGCCCAAAACATTAGATGATATTATCTTGAGTGAAAAAAATTATATAAGGAAGTATCTCAAAAATCCATTGAAAACTGATATAGAGTATTTTATAAAGGCTTTCAAGAACATAATAATCAAGAAGGCTAGAAGTAAGTAATTTACCTACTTATATTAATTAAGTTTAATTTCGCAATTCGAAACTATCAATCAAATGAAAAATATTTACTTATTACTGAGCACAGCTATGCTATGTTTGGTTTTCACCATCAACGCTAAAGCTCAGGTTACTGTTGGAGCTAGTGCTGGCTTAATGAATTACTACGGTGATGCCAGCGATGCTAAATCGTTTTCGTTTCCATTTTCAAGTACTGGATTTTCTGGGGGCATTTTTGTGGAAAAATCTTTTGGTAGATTTTTTATTCCT
>CAZWXC010000250.1:0-4756 GCA_964637935.1 uncultured Flavobacteriales bacterium
TCTATAGCTAACAATCTATCGTTGAAAACTAACCTGATTCTGCTTTGCGGTCACTACAAAGGAATTGACGAGCGAATTAGGACTCAATTCATCACCAAAGAAATCTCTATTGGAGACTATGTTTTGAGTGGTGGAGAACTAGCTGCGGCAGTAGTAGCTGATGCTGTAATTCGCTTAATACCAGGAGTATTAAACGATGAAACCTCGGCCCTTTCCGACTCTTTTCAAGATGACCTTTTGGCACCACCCGTTTACACTCGACCAGCTGTTTATAAAGGTTGGAAAGTTCCTGAAGTGTTACTCAGCGGCAACTTTAAAGCAATAGATAAATGGCGTCAAGAACAGGCCGAAAGCCGCACAAAATCTAGACGTCCAGATATTTGGAATAAAAAAGACAATAGCGAAGGATAGTTAATTAATAAAACTTATCTTTGCGCCCCTAATTTTCAAGTGGAATGGCAACAGTAGTAATGCAAGACATCATAAATGAAGTAAATCCAAAGGCTGATTTGCCTCGTTTCAACTCTGGTGACACCATTGCGGTTCACTATAAGATCAAAGAAGGTAACAAAGAAAGAACTCAGGTATTTCAAGGTGTTGTTATTCAACGCAAAGGAAATGGCTCAACAGAGACATTCACAGTGCGTAAAATGGCTAGTGGCGTTGGTGTAGAAAGAATTTTCCCATCAAACAGTCCTTTCATCGAGAAGTTAGAATTACTTAGAAGAGGTAGAGTTAGAAGAGCTAGAATCTTCTTCTTACGAGATAGAAAAGGTAAGTCTGCTAGAATTCGTGAGCGTTACAACCGTAAGCAAGCTTAATTATCTTTTTAAAAATCTTTACGAAGGCTGTAGCACAATGTGTTACAGCCTTTTTTTATGTCATAATTGTTAAATTTTCGTCTGTGCACTCACCTTTTATTGACCAACCACGTATATGATATTGAAAGATTTTAGGTTAGTTTTTCATTTTTAGGGTTATGAAAAGAAAATCCTCATCAAGTAATTGGTGGGGATTTTTAATTTTCTTGCTGTTTCGTTTTATTTATGAGAAACAAAAAAGGCGAAGCATAAGCTCCGCCTTTATTAAATCGTTTTAATCCGTTTTAATGCGAATGTCCTTCGTGCTCATTGCTTTGCTCATACACATCGCTAATACCCATGTTATAAAACATGAAAGCCCATTTATCAACTTGCTCCTGAATAATCATTGATGTGGGTTTACCAGCTCCATGCCCTGCATTAACTGCAATTCTTATCAATACAGGATTTTCGCCTTCGTGCGCATCTTGCAATGCAGCAGCAAATTTGAATGAATGCGCTGGCACTACTCTATCGTCATGATCGCCAGTAGTAACCATAGTTGCAGGATAATGTGTTCCCTTTTTAGCATTATGTACCGGAGAATAACCGAGTAGATAATTAAACATCTCTTCACTTTCATCAGAAGTGCCATAATCATATTTCCAACCAGCACCTGAAGTAAACTGATGATAGCGCAACATATCTAATACACCTACCGCTGGGAAAGCTACTTTCATTAATTCTGGTCGCTGTGTCATTGTTGCACCAACTAAAAGTCCTCCATTAGAGCCACCAGCAACAGCTAATTTTTCAGAACTGGTATACTTATTCTCAATCAACCATTCTGCGGCAGCAATAAAATCATCAAAAACGTTTTGCTTTTGCATTTTGGTTCCAGCAGTATGCCATTTTTCGCCATACTCACCACCACCTCTAAGATTGGCCACAGCATAGACACCGCCATTTTCTAATAAAACGATGTTAGAAGTACTGAAACTTGGCGTCAAGCTAATATTGAAACCTCCATAACCATAAAGCATGGTAGGATTAGTGCCATCCAGCTTAATTCCTTTTTTATAGGTAATGATCATCGGTACTTTAGTTCCGTCCTTTGAAGCATAAAAAACCTGCTTGCTCTCATACTCTTCAGGGTTGAATTTTACTCCGCTCTCTTTGTAAAGCTCAGAAGTGCCAGAAGCTATATCAAACTTAAAAATGGTTGGAGGATAGACATAAGATGTGAACGTGTAATAAAGCTCTGTGTCTTCTAATCTTCCGCCAAACCCACCAACACTGCCTATTCCAGGTAATTCAATCTCACGCTCCATGTTACCATCAAGGTCAAATTGCTGAACCATTGAAGTAGCATCCTTTAGGTAGTTTGCGAAAAACTTCCCTCCAGAGGCACCTATTCTTAGCACATTTTCGGTTTCAGGAATCAGCTCTTTCCAATTTTCAATTGCTGGAGATTTTACGTTCATTGACATCACACGTCCATTGGGCGCATCATAATTGGTTTCAATAAACAAGATGTCACCCTTGGAATGAATCACATTGTAGTCATTGTCAAAATTATCTACCAACTTTACAATTTTAGATGCTGGATTTCTTAGATCTTGCATGTAAAGCTCGTTTCCGGTGGTAGATGTTGCCGCTGTAATGATTAAGAAATTACCATCTTCGGTAACATCTCCACCTACATATCTTCTTGGTGTTTCTTCGCCACCAAAAATCATTTTATCCGTTTTTTGCGGAGTACCTAGTTTATGATAAAACAACTTATGATACTGCGTTAATCCAGAAAGTTCACTACCATCTTTTGGCTTGTCATAGCTACTGTAATAGAGCCCTTCGTTGCCTTTCCAAGCTAAGCCCGAAAATTTAATATCGATCAATGTATCTTCTATAATCTCTTTAGTAGAAGCATTCATCAAAATCACTTTACGCCAATCACTTCCACCTTCTGAAATAGCAAACGCCAACAGACTTCCATCTTCGCTAAAGCTTAACCCGGCAAGCGATGTAGTTCCATCTTCTGAAAATCCGTTTGGATCTAAAAAGACCTCTGATTGTCCATCTTCTTTTTCACGATAAAGTACATACTGGTTTTGCAGTCCGTCATTCTTATAGAAATAAGTGAAATCTCCTCTTTTAAATGGCGCTGAATACTTCTCGTAATTCCACAAATCGGTCAATCTGTCTTTGATTTTATCTCTGAAAGGAATTTTTTCCAAATAGCCAAAAGACACTTCATTTTGAGCGGTAACCCAAGCTTCTGTTTCTGCGCTTCTATCATCTTCTAACCAGCGATATGGATCAGCCACTTTGGTTCCGAAATAATCTTCAACAATTGAAGAGTCTTTTCTGGTTTCAGGATAAGTAATGTTCATTTTCTCTGCACTTTCTTGCTTTTGCTGACCTGCACATCCGGCCAAAACTGCGGCAAATAGAATAAGTTTTTTGTTCATCTATTTCTGATTTGTTGCGAAAATAAGATACTGAGCTTAGCTTCAATCTAATACTATATGCCAATTGACACATTTGGGATATATAGTTACTATTGATGTATGGAGCCAATGAAAATGGAAATAGACAACCGTTTTAGAAATAGCGAAACTGGTGGCTATTTTGATCAATGTTTAGTTTGTCATGAAAACGTGTTAGAAAATGAAAAAGATTATTTCATTGAAAAAATAGTAAGACGAGTTAAATCTTTGAATTTGACCGAAGTATTATTCGAATATGCCATTTGTATGGATTGCGCCCAAGATATGCGAGAGAAAATATCTAAGCATTCTATGATTCAAATGGAAGCCTTCTTTCATAAAAACGCCAGATTGCATGAAAGAAATTCAATGGAATTAGAAACACAGAAAACCACTGAGAAGTGTCTCTTTACGGGGAAGGCAATTGCAGAATGTGATGAATTTTCTCTTCATGCTCATTGTAATGGTAAGGAAATGACTTTATCATTGTTTCCTTATGCTGTGAGTGATGACGCAATGGATACAATGAGCGAATTGTTATCTGCAGAAACTATGGACGAGCTTGATCGATTTAAGAAAACTCATTTTAACGGTCCGCCTGAGCTAGCTGATCTACTAAGCCCAAAGCGATTGATTCCTTTTTAACCTAAAGTGCTTATTTCTTTTTTCTTTTTTTCAATGAAAAGTAAAAGTCTAAGCTTCTCTATTGGTTTCGAAAAATATTCATCAAATCCTGCGTCCATAAAGCGTTCTCTATCTCCAGACATGGCATAAGCAGTAACGGCAACAATTGGCTTATTGTGATAACTTGTTTTTCGAAGTTCTCTTAAATAATACACTCCATCTCGTTCAGGGTCGCCCAAATTAATGTCCATCAACACCAAATCATATTCATGTTCAGCACTTAAAACCATGCCTTCTTCCCCATTCTTAGCAATGTCTATCGTGAAATTCGAAAGCATTTTTTGAAGTACGTAGGCATTAATAGGATCATCTTCTACATATAATATTATAAAAGCCATGTACTGCGGAGGGTTTTATTAATATGAGCTTTAACGATGGACTAATTTTAAAAGTTACGTTTTAAACTTACTTCTTCTCAATATGTACTTGTTTGTAACGCAATTGATGTTAGATTTATCGCATGAAAAAAGGATTAATCATATTTATACTGTTCTTCATAAAACTTGCTGTATCAGCCCAGGATTCAACGGTTGTTCGTTTTTATGTAAAAGGAAGTGAAACGTTTTACATCCGCCTTAATGGAGACTTACTTCCAGTTAGTAACGTTCATAAATTGAAGGTGGGAGAATATGACGTTGAAATTTGGTCTCCGCAATATTTGACACATACTGGAAAATTAGATGTTACAGGAAAACAAGATGTCAGCTATGTTGCCGAACTAGTGCCTGACCCTAAACATTGGGATTATCTATTGGCTAAGGAAAATTATAAAAAGAAGGTTTT
>CAZWXC010000251.1:0-4751 GCA_964637935.1 uncultured Flavobacteriales bacterium
GATCGTACTGCCGAAGTAATGGACAGCGAAGGCTGGTTTCACACAGGTGATATAGGAATGTTTGTTGATGGCGAATACTTGAAAATAACCGATCGTAAAAAAGAGATTTTCAAAACATCGGGCGGAAAATATATCGCACCACAACCCATGGAAAACAAGTTTAAAGCATCTCGCTTTATTGATCAAATTATGGTGATTGGTGAAAACGAAAAACATCCCGCAGCGCTCATAGTTCCTGAATTTGCGTTTTGCAAAGATTGGTGTAAGCGCAAAGGATTTAACTTCAATACCAATCAAGAGCTTGCAGAATCGCCAGAACTAAAAGAACGAATTTGGGAAGAAATAGCAGCGATTAATAAAGACTTTGGAAATTATGAGCAAATCAAGAAAATAGAACTCTGCTCTACTCCATGGACCATAGAAACTGAAGAACTAACGCCTTCTCTAAAACTCAAGCGTAAGATTATTCTTAAAAAATACAGCCACTTGGTTGACGCAATTTACCGCTAACCTATTATGACAAAACTAAGGTTGAAGCTCACTTTGTTGCTTCTACTTTTCAGTCAATTCATTATTGCCCAAAGTAGTAATGACCAAAAGCAAGAGCCGAGCAATATTTACGCAAATGCAAATATTGGCTTTGGCTTGCTTTATGGCGGCTATGGCCTACATGCCGAAATTGGGAAAAAACACTTCGGTTGTTTTGCAAGTTTTGGCTACGCTACCGAGCGACAAATAGACAATATCACAATTAAACCAAGCATTAATTATCACGCAGGTTTGCGCTATTATTTTGATGTCAATAGCGATGTAGTTTTTCCGCGAGTTGGCTTGGGTTTTGGCTGGATTACCAACTACTACAACGAAAAAATCGGAAATCAACCTTACGATCAATCAGCCTATGGACTCTCAGCTCAAGTCGGAGCTCAATTTTATGCTGCCAGCGGCATTGTGGTAAATTTTGACATTGCAATGTCATCAAACACGGTCATTCTCAGTCCTCAAACTCATCCACATTTCTTTAGATTTTACGCAAGGCCCTGCATAGGAATTGGATACGACCTGCAACGTCTTTTCGAAAAGAAAAAGCCGAAATCAGTTCAAAACAAAGAGATCAATCCATTCGGATAATTGAATACTGTTTTTTTTGATGACGCTTAACCCGTCTTCGCTCCAATCTTTTTTTCGATTTAAACAGTACAAGCAACTGCTACAAAGAGCTTGTTTCAGTCGCTTTTGTTGCAGGCTAATACTAAGTTTAATCTTAAAAAAAAGGATTTTCGCTGTACCAGTAGCGCATTAGCCAAGTAGCAAATACAGCCCAAAAACAATAATAATAGCCAAGGCCATTATTCCAACTATTGCAAATATTGACAGTCCTTTAGACTCGCCCTTTGTTTTCGTTTTAGATCCTCCGTCCATCATTTGCAACTGATCTTGAATCTCTTTCACCAAATCGTAAATACTCTCGTTGCTTTTAGGAATAAATCTTTGCACGCCCATGGCCATTACTTCTTGCTTTTCACGCTCATCAGTCATTGACGAAAGCATAATAACCTTTGGCGGAACAGGCATTTCATTAATGGCAAGCATAACATCTTTGGCAGAAATTTCTTCTTCTAGATAGTAATCTAATACTACCAATGAAGGATTCAGCTTTTTGATTGTATGAATGGCATTCTTACCTGAATTTTCGATAAACACGTTTACATCGCCCAAATTATTCCTCAAATAATGAGTAATCAACAACGAAAAAGTCTCGTTGTCTTCAATGATGATGATGTTTCTGTTTGCTGGCATTTATCTATTTATAGTCAGAAGATGTAAATGTAAACTAAGATCTAGTTATCAAATCAATGCATTTTCAATTTTATGCTGATTATAAAGCATTTTAATAACCCCGTCAGAAACACCAATTTTTGGAACATAGGCTGTTTTAGCTCCACTCCAACGCATTACACTGGTAAAAATCTTACCGGCAGGCACAATTACATCCGCTCTATCTGGGTTTAAGTACAATGTCTGAATTCGTTGGTCTGTATCTAAATCTTTCAACCGTTTATAAAGGGTATAAATCTCATTATAGCCGAGCGCCTCGCCATAGTCTTTCATCAACAATTTGCAGTATTTATTGATGTTTCCACCGCTGCCAATCATAGATATCTCTCCATTTACCTGGCTAGCTATTTCTTTAACCCAAGCTTTCATTTCGTCCCAAGTTTCGTCAGGAACGGTATTCATAAGTAGCCTTATTGAACCCACGTTGAAAGATCTTGCAGCAATGGCTTCATGGTTATTGAATAGAGTAAGCTCAGTGCTGCCGCCACCAACATCCATATACAGATAGCTTTTATCTGCATCCATATTATCGCGAAGACCATTAGCATACACTACTTCCGCTTCTTCCTTACCAGAAATAATTTCAATCTTGATTCCTGTTTCTGTAAACACACGATCAACTATGGCTATTCCATTTTCTGCTTCGCGAAAAGCAGAGGTAGCCAAGGCACGCATCTTAAGTGGTTTGTAAACTTTAAGTAAATGACTAAATGCATGCATTGCATGAAGAAATTCTTCCTCCTTGTTTGCAGGTAAATGCTTATGTATAAATGCATCGGCACCAAGGCGCAATGGCACTCTAACTAAAGATTGTTTTTTGAAAGTAATGCTAGATCCATGTTCAAATACGTTGCTTACTAGCAAACGCACTGCATTGGATCCTATATCTATTGCCGCAAATTGGTATGAATTCATGCTTTATTCCTTCGTCTTGTAATACTCGTAAAGAGCATACTGAGAACGAATATCATTCTTATCATGGTTACGGTCAACCTTATATTCACCATTGGGTAATAATTTACGCGCCTTAACATTGTCAGAGAACTGAATATCAAGCACATCGTCTATTTCTTTTTTTATTGCATTATCGTATATCGGGCAGGTCACTTCTATTCTTCTATCAATATTTCGTCCCATCCAATCAGCACTACTGATAAAATAAAGCGGGTCATTTTCATTGCAGAAAACAAAACATCGTGCATGTTCTAAAAAGCGATCGATAATACTGATCACCTCAATATTTTCACTCATTCCTTTCACTCCCGGAATCAAAGAACAAATACCTCTAATCACCAACTTCACTTTTACGCCAGCATTGCTTGCTTGATACAATTTCAAGATTAAAGCTTTATCAACCAAGCTATTAATCTTTAAAACGATGTAAGCATCTTTTCCAGCCTTAGCATTATTAATCTCTTTATTGATTAATCGAACCAGTCTATTTCTGAGATAAAAAGGCGACAGCACTAGATGCTTAAAACGATAGTTCGGCCAAATAGCATTTTCGAATAAGTCAAATACTTTATGCACTTCGGATGTGATGTCTGGATTTGCAGTGAACAGGCCAAAATCACCATAAAGACCAGCCGTTCCTTCATGAAAATTACCTGTTGCTACATAGCTGTAATATTGGGTTCCGACAGTTTCGCGTCTAGAAACAAGGCATATTTTACCGTGAACTTTTAGGCCTGGGAAACCAAAAAACACCTTCACACCTTCATCTTCTAGTACATTGCTCCAGTGAATATTGTTTTCTTCATCAAATCGAGCTTGTAGCTCTAAAACCACAATCACTTTTTTCCCATTTCTGCTTGCATTGATCAGCGCATTGATCACTTTACTCTGTTTCGCAACTCGGTAAAGACAAATCCTGATGGTTTTAACATTTGGATCAAGTGCCGCTTCTTTCAAAAACTCAATCAAATGATTGAAGGTTTGATACGGATAATGCATCAAAATATCCTGCTTCGTTATCGCATCGAAATTTGAATCAAACTTGTCGAAGTTGTTGTTCCTCTGCGCTGGAAGCGGCTCGTAGTATGCATTTTTATGCCCCACTTTAGGGAAAGACATCAGATCTCTAAAATTGTGATAACGTCCACCAGGTATAAAAGCATCTTCATCAGAAGTCAAGTTCATTTTCTTTGTGAGATATCTCTGCATTTCTTTCGGCATGCTAGCATCAAACACAAAACGAACTGGAGCTCCACGCTTACGCGCCTTCAAACTTTTTTTCATTTTTTCTAAGAAACTCTTAGAAATATCATTATCCAAATCAAGTTCAGCATCACGTGTGATCTTAAAAGTGTATGCTTCGGCTTTAATTGGTTTGAAAACAGAGAAAATCGCTTTCAAGTTATGGCGTACTATGTCATCCAAAATAATGATGTACTTCTTACCATGTTCATCTGGTAAAGAAACAAAACGCGGCAATGAAAGAGGAATTTCAATAAGTGCGTATTGCAAAAATTCCTTCTTCTTTTTATCCGGTTTTACCGTCATCACAGCAGAAAGATAAATCGCTTTATCTCTTAAATGCGGGAACTTCTTCACTTGATCCAACATAATCGGACTGATAACAGGATCAACTCGCTTCTCAAAATAATCTTCTACATACTTCATTTGAGAAGCACTCAATTGTTGCTCATTAATAATGAAGATGTTTTCTTTTTGAAGATCCTTTATCAGATCTTGGTAGATACTCTCATATTGCTTTTGCTGGCGGATTGTAATTCGCTGTATGTGGGCTAAAATTTCTTTTGGATCATCGTCCGTTAGCTCAATGCGCTCATTAAGTGCAGCCCATCGTTTCACAGAAGCAACTCGTACTCTGAAAAATTCATCTCTGTTGTTTGAGAAAATCCCAAGAAATTTAAGACGCTCGAGCAATGGCACAGTTGGGTCTGCTGCTT
>CAZWXC010000252.1:0-4747 GCA_964637935.1 uncultured Flavobacteriales bacterium
AATCTACATTGCTTACAGATGAAGTTTGACTCAAAACAGACCAGCTACCTGCTGCCAAAAAAGTTACCAATATGACCAGCTTACTAAGATGCAAATTGAACCCTTCCGCTTACTTGCAATGAAATACCACTGCCATTATTTGCTCTAAACTCACAACTACACATATCTAAAACACGCTTTCCATCTACTTCGCTTACATTAAAGCCTTCGCCTGCTATTGCGCTGTAAGAAGTGCCTTGAAATACCAAATTCAGTGATGCTTCATAAATATCTTCGCCTCCTGTGTAAAAACCAACGGTGTAGTATCGGTTCATAAGACCACCTTTTGTCCAGTAAAAGTCAGCTCTAAAGTAACTGCTAGAGTCATTCACGAACTTGAAAGTATAATCTGGCAGATAATAGCTATTTGATGAAGTTGACGCAATTCGAGGTTTACCAACAGACATTTCAAAGCTTTCGGTTCCGTTTATAATTAAGGTGTGACTTGGCGCACAAGCGATAATTGGTTCGCAGTCAGCACGGCATACTTCTCCACAATCTACATTCGTTTCTTTAAGCTCAGGATTGTAAATGCCATTGCTGCAATGTGTAGGAATTATATAATCAGGGTTTGCCGAATTTTCATAACTATCATAATCATCAATCAGCTCATTTCTCTGGCAAGAGAGACAAGCAATACAAACGATTAAAAATAGGCTTGAGCTGACTTTCATTTATGGGTTATTCTTACGAAGTAAGTGATATAGAATCAGTTTCACAACTCCTTTATCTGAATTACCTTCGCCCTAAGATGATTCCTCCGCAAAAAGTTGATGAAATAATGAATGCTGTGCGCATTGAAGAAGTGATTGGCGATTTCGTCAACCTCAAGCGTGCGGGCGCTAGCATGAAAGGTTTGAGCCCTTGGACGGATGAACGAACGCCTTCTTTTGTGGTATCTCCAGCCAAAGGCATTTACAAAGATTTTAGCTCAGGCCGCGGTGGCAATGCGGTTAATTTCTTGATGGAATTAGAGCATTTTACTTATCCCGAAGCCTTGCGTTGGTTGGCCAAGCGCTACAACATTGAGGTGAAAGAAGAGGTAATCACTGATCCCGCAGCCATCGAAGCAAAAAACGAGCGCGAGAGCATTTTTGTGATCAATGAATATGCACGCGAGTGGTTTGCCGAAAAGCTTTGGAAAAGTGACGAAGGGCAAAACATTGGCTTAGCTTATTTCAAAGAGCGCGGGTTTAAAGAATCCATCATTACCAAATTTCAATTGGGCTATGCGCCCGAAGATTATCAAGCCTTTACTTCGGCCACAGCCGATAGAGGCTATAAAGAAGAATACTTACTAGCTACTGCGCTGGTTAAAGAAAAGAATGGGCGTAAATATGACGGCTATCGCGGTCGGGTTATTTTCCCAATTCAAAACCTAAGTGGCCGAACCATTGGCTTTGGTGGGCGCACGCTCAAGGCAGACAAATCGATACCTAAATACATCAACTCACCCGAAAATGCGGTGTATGATAAAAGCAGCTCGCTTTATGGTATTTATTTCGCGAAAAGCGCCATAGGCAAAGAAGACAACTGCTTTTTAGTAGAAGGTTATACTGATGTGCTTTCGTTTCACCAAAAGGGAATTGAAAATACGGTTGCCAGTTCGGGTACGGCTCTTACAAAGGATCAAATCAAGCTGATAGCGCGCTATTCAGAAAACATCACCATGGTTTATGATGGTGATAATGCGGGTATAAAAGCCAGCTTGCGCGGAATAGATTTGATTTTGGAAGAAGGCATGCGTGTGAAGGTGGTTTTGCTGCCCGATGGCCATGATCCTGACACATTTAGCAAGGAGCACGATCGCATTGCGATTGCAGAATACTTAGAGCACAACGCGAAAGATTTTATTGCCTTTAAGGCTGATTTGCTGATGCAAGATGCCAAAGGCGATCCGGTGAAAACCAATGCGGTAATTCACGATATGGTGAACAGCATTGCCTTGATTCCCGACACCATTTTGCGTTCGCTTTACATCAATGAGTGTAGCCGATTGATGGCTGTTTCTGAAATAGCTTTGATTTCTGAACTCAACAAAGCTCTTCGTAAAAACCACAAGCAAGCGTTTCGATCACAATATCGCGGACAAGACGAACTTCCTGAAGCGCCTGTAATTGCTACTAATTTTCAGCAGCAAGAAAAGTTTAAAGATGATACCGTTGACCACCAAGAGCGCGATATCATGCGCTTGATGATCAATTATCACGATAAAAACTTCTTTGATGCTGATCCTACCGAAGAGCAACCTTCGCCCGAAGAATACAATGTGCTGACCTTCTTTTTAGATGAAATAGAAGGCGATGGCATCACGCTTGAAAATGCTGGTTTCCAGCGATTGTTCGAAGAAGTTTCTGCTCATTTTGAAGCTAATCAAGCCTTAAAGCCAGATTATTTCACCGCACATCAAGATGATGCTTTGCGCAATTTGTTCATCGATTTGATGTCGTTTCCATATAACTTAGACGACTGGGAACGCAAGGATATTTTCGTAACGCCCGAAGAAAAGAAGTTGAGACGCGCTTGTTTTGAAAGTATTTACGCTTACAAATCGAAGCGTGTAGAGCGCATGATTACGGCAAACCAAGACGAAATGAAACTTGCGTTTGAAAAAGGCGAAGACCCAATGCCGTTTTTGAAAAAGCAAATGAAGCTAGAGGGCGTAAAGAAAGAAATCAATAAAAACTTGGGCCGAACCGTATTGCACTAATGAAAGAACTGAATGCTATTCTAGAATTTGAGCTCTTCAGCTACAAAAAATTTGTTTTAACGCCATTTGATATCATTCTGGTGGTGACCATATTTTTCATCACCGCCTTCGTATTGCGCGCATTCAATTATTTCATGAATCGCAGTGTGAAAAAGCGCGAATGGATGGATGGCTCCACAGCGTATGCACTTCAAAAGTTGGCAGCCTATTTCGGATACGTGATTGCTACTGTGATATCGCTGGAAGCAGTTGGGTTAGATATCACCATTCTCATTGCCAGTTCTGCCGCATTGTTGATCGGTATCGGGCTCGGTATTCAGCAAATTTTCAATGACTTTACCTGCGGATTGATTCTTCTTTTTGGAGGCACCGTGCGCGTGGGCGACATTGTAGAATTCAACAATACGGTGGGCCGCATTATCGAGATTGATTTCCGCACCAGCAAAATTAAAACCCGCTCAGGTATTACCATTATTGTCCCCAACAGCAAGTTAGTAAGCGATAATGTGATCAACTGGACCACCATGGATGAGCTCACCAGGTTTGAAGTAACTGTGGGCGTTGCTTATGGATCAGATACGCAATTGGTAAGCGATATTTTGGTAGATGTAGCCAAGAAGCATGCAGCAGTAGAGCAAAACATGCCCGTAAAAGTGCAGTTTGTCAATTTTGGCGATTCAAGCCTCGATTTCAAAGTCTTGTTTTGGGCGCGCAATAGTTGGGAAGTAGAGTTTGTAAAATCAGACATCCGCTTTGCTATAGATCAGCGCTTCCGCGAAGCCAAGGTCACTATTCCGTTTCCGCAAAGAGATGTGCATTTTTATCAAAGCAAAGGAGAATGAAAGCCGTTTTCATCTTTTTCTTAATGGCCATTTCTGTGGCTGTTACAGCACAGGAAACGAACAATTTGTTGATTGATTTTAAAGTAAAAGATCAAAATGATAGCATTATTGATTTCGCTAAGGTTGAGTTGATCAATGAGCGTGGCGTGAGCGTTAAAACCATTGTAAATGCCAATGAAAAAGGAACAAGGTATTCGCTCATCTTAGATTTTGACCACAAATACTCAATGTTAATTTCAGCTGAGGGTTTTCACTCCAAAACAATTTTAATTGATACATGGCAAGTCCCGGAAGAAGATCAAACTTGGGGTTATGAATATGGTGGATTAACATTCGAACTGCTTCCGAAAACCAAGCCTGCAGAAACTGATACCGTTGGTCGCATTTTTTATGACAAGAAGATTGAGCTTTTTCGATTGGAGAAGTTTTAATCGGCTTGCTTTGAGGAAATACAATGCGCGCGAAACGGGGATAAAAAGTGAAGATCCGCCAAAACTTTAAGTGAATACTATGAGATTAATATTCATCCTAATTACGGTTTTATTTTCCTTAGCTGGAAAATGTCAAAATTCTTCAGCAATCAAAGTATTGTTCTTGGATTATAATAAACAAGGAATTCCAAACCAACGAGCATTTCTAATTTTTGAGAATGACACTTTACAAGTTAAATATTCAGATAGTAATGGAATCGCACGTTTTGATTCATTAGCAATTGGAACTTATGATTTAGGAATTAAAACTGATTACTGTTATACTAGAAAGTATAAGCAATTAACACTTAGAACAAAGACCACTATGCGAGTTGTAGTAGATCTTAATTACCCTTGCAGTTTCGATTTTTGTGACCCAATCAATTGTCCTTCTAAGGTTAATGACCATCACAAAGTAATCCCGGCTGAATATGACGAGTCGTACTCGATTTACGGGTATTACTTTGAAATTAAAAATAATGTGGTAATATATTGGGATGATAGATTGGATAAAACCTGTGTGCCTCATTTTTATTGTAAAAAGCATCATGCATTTTTTTAGAAAAATGCAGCCCCCGCTGCCGCCCCCGCTGCCGCGCGAGTCCTCTCGCGTGTGTGAATAGCAACTGGTACCCCCCGCTGCCGCGCGAGTCCTCTCGCGTGTGTGAATAGCAAATAGTACAATC
>CAZWXC010000253.1:0-4744 GCA_964637935.1 uncultured Flavobacteriales bacterium
GGTCAATTGCCTAATTGGAGGCCTTAGCGTTGAATCTTGAAGTTTTTCAGTTAATATCGTATGTTTTAAGCTGAAATTAGTTGTCCAAATTTTCATAAGAGTCAAATGAAAGGTATTGTATTTACTGCGTTTTTAGAGCTTGTTGAGAAGAAATGGGGTCTCAAAATGGTAGATCAGATTATTGGCAGTGCTAATGATCCTCAAAACGGAGCTTACAATGCAATCAACTACTATCCGCATGGGCAAATGGTTGATCTAATCATGGCGCTAAGTGCCAGCACTGGCGCATCGCCAGATGAGTTGATGCGATTTTATGGCGAACATCTTTTTTTTGATTTAGTAGGTAAAAGTGGTCATCTCATTGAAGGGATGAAGGATACGTTTAATTTATTAGAAAATATTGAGCTTGTCATTCATACCGAAGTAAGAAAGTTGTATCCAGAATCTAATCCACCACGTTTTGAAAGCGAACGCGTGAATGATAACGAGTTGAATCTTACCTACCATTCGCACCGAAGCATGGGAAGTGTTGCGGAAGGATTAATTTTGGGTTGTGCAAAATATTATAACGAGAACGTGACCATAGAAACGATGGATTCAAATCAATCGGGTACTGAAATTAAATTCAAACTGACCAAATTAGCATGACTTCTGAACAAGAAGAAATAGCGCTATTAAAGCGCATGCTAGAGCGTGAGCGTAAAGCAAGAAAAGACGCTGAAGATACGCTCGAGCAAAAAGCTGCGGAGTTGTACCAAAGTCACGAAGCACTTAGATTGATTAACGTTGGCCTTGAAGATATTGTAAAGCAAAGAACAGAGGAATTAAAACAAAGCGAACAGCGCTTTAGATCCATTATTGAAAAAGCTGCGGATATCATTTATAGATGCGACCCTGAAGGCAATTTCATTTATGTGAATCCTACTGGGGCTTCAAAACTTGGATACACTGAAGATGAATTCAAGTCAATTCATTTTACTGATTTGGTTGAAGCTGATTTTCGCGAAAAGCTGGTTGAATTCTATTCAAATCAGTATAGAGAAAAACTTGCTGAAACATATTTGGAATTTCCAGTCAGAACAAAAAAAGGCGATATTATTTGGATAGGACAAAACGTTTTTTATCACTTTGATAGCTTTGGCGAATTGACCTATGTATCAGCAGTGGCAAGAGATATTTCAGAGAACGTAATTTCTAGAAATAGACTCAATAATTTAATCTCAAGCTTGCAAAGTGCAGTTTTACTTGAAGATGAAAATCGAAAAATTGTTTTAACCAATGTTCGCTTTACACAGATCTTTGACGTGCCTGTGGCTCCCGAATTTTTAGTTGGCGCAGATTGTAGTAATTCTGCCGAAGAGTCGAAGCACCACTTTGAGGACGAAGAAGGTTTTATAGACAGAATATCAGAAATCATTGCTGCTAAAGTAGAAGTGCTCGGAGACAGACTAGTGATGAAAAACGGAATGATTTTAGAACGTGATTACATTCCTATTTACATAGATAAGCACTACAGCGGACACTTATGGAACTATAGAGATGTTACCGATGAGCAAGAAGCCATAAAAAAGATACAATACAGTGAAGAGAAGTATAGAAGCATCATTGCTAATATGAATCTTGGACTTACTGAGGTAGATTTAAACGATAGAATCATAACATCAAACAATAAGTTTTGCGAATTATCTGGCTTTAGTCTAGAAGAAATGATTGGCCAAAAGGCAGCCGACTTGCTACTTGACGATGAGGCAAAAAAAGCAATGGCCCAGAAAGCAGAAGATCGAACCATCGGAATTTCTGATGCTTATGAAATGCCGGTAACCGTAAAGTCTGGCGAACAAAGATGGTGGCTCATTTCTGGAGCACCTGCATATAATCAAAATGGCACTCAAACTGGTTCTATTGGGATTCACCTAGACATAACCGACCAAAAAAAGTTAGCAGAAGATTTACAAGAGGCAAAAGTTCAAGCTGAAGCTTCTTCGCTGGCTAAAGAACTGTTTTTGGCAAATATGAGTCATGAGATTCGTACGCCAATGAACGGGATTATGGGATTATTGAGGCAGCTTTCAAAATCAAATTTGAATGTGAAAGAGCGCCATTATCTTGATAATATACACGTGGCAGCAGATCACCTCATGTCTATTTTGAACGATATTTTGGATATGTCTAAAATCGAAGCAGGAAAGCTAGATATAGAGATAATACCATTTAACATAGCTGAAACGCTTTCGAGGGTTTCAAATATTTTATCGAATAGAATAGAAGAAAAATCGATCATTTTCGATACTGAAATTGATTCGCGCATAAGCAGTGCTTTGCTCGGAGACCCACATAGACTAAATCAATTATTGCTTAATCTAGCTGGCAATGCAGTGAAGTTTACCGATAGTGGCATGGTGAAAATGCAATCTAGGCTAGTCGGTGAAAATGAAAAGTCTCAGAAAATTTACTTCGCTGTGATTGATACTGGAATTGGTATGGATCAGCAATTTATTGAGAAGATTTTCGATAAGTTTATTCAAGAAGATAGAAGCATTACCAGAAAATATGGAGGCACAGGCCTTGGTATGAGCATAAGTCGCGAATTGATCGAACTAATGGGAGGGAAGATGCAAATTGAATCTCAAAAAGGTATTGGGACCAAAGTCTCATTTGAACTTACTTTTGAAAAATCTTTGCAAAACCTAACCAAAGAGCAGTCGATAGAGAGCACAAATCAAAATGCATCTAAATTAATGAACAAGTCAATTTTACTTGCCGAAGACAACGATATGAACCAGATGGTGGTGCAGGTAATTTGTGACATTTATAAAATTGATGTAACCATAGCCCATAATGGTTTTGAGGCAGTAGAAATAACCAAAAGTCAAACTTTTGATTTGATTCTTATGGACATGCAAATGCCCGTTATGAGCGGTATTGATGCTACGATAGCCATTAGGAATAGGGGTGTAAATACTCCGATAATCGCCTTAACTGCAAACGTGATCAAAAGCGATTTGGATAAATGCATCGAGGTGGGAATGGACGATTATATTACAAAACCATTTGATGAAGATGCCTTCATCGAGAAGCTATCAAAATGGATTTTGAACGTTGAAAATGAAACGTTTGCAGGTGCAGGTTTTACGCTTACGGATGAGCTATATAATCTAGAAAAACTCCAGGCACTTGCACGAGGCAAGAATAGTTTCATCATCAAAATGATAGAAATGTTTCTTTATCGAGCGCCAGAAGCCATGGAGCAGATTGAAGAAAGTTTCGAGAACATGAATTATCAAGATGTGGCTTTTCACGCGCACAAGGTGAAACCCATTTTTGACAATTTAGGCGCGCCTCAAATCATGCAATTGCTTTCGCAAATTGAAACCATAGCTAAAGATGGTTATAATGTGATGCTTATCAAAGAGTTGATAATGAAGATAAATGTGCAACTAAGCTCTATTCTTCCGAAACTTCAAGAAGACCTAAATAGATACAAGTCGAAATAATTCAAAAAAAAGACCTGCGGGCACAGGTCTTTTTATTTTTTTAGGAATTTCTTAATGGGAAAGTTTATTCCTTTAATCGCTACACGAACATATCTCAAACGGCAATTCGTTTTTCTGCTTCTGTACAAACTGCATGTTTGATTGTATAATCGGTTTATGTTGCGAAACGCACGTTTTTGGTGGTTAGTCGCAATTTTGTTTTCCTTTATCAAAAGTCATTTGATCTCTAATATTGAGTGGGCACATCTTTTACAAACAGAAAAGGCGGACATCTCTGCCCGCCTTTTCCCACACGAAACGTAGTTAACTATTTAACTACAAGGGAAGATGTTTTGGTACTTCCATTTTCTTGCACAAGGCTTACGAAGTATAGACCGCTTTTAAAAGCACCTACATCTATAGTCGTTAAGCCGTTGCTATTGTTTAATCTATTTTGGCTTGAAACAAGTCTTCCAGATACATCAATTATTTGAATGCTTTCAATCTTTGATGCATTACCATTCCACTTAATATAAACCGTTTCTGAACTAGGGTTTGGATATACGCTTAGTTCATAATCTTGGATTTCACTCACTGAAAGAACACCTGTTCTAACAAAATTTACCGTGTAAGATTGACTCATGCTTTCTAAGCTACCGTCAGTTGCAATTACTCTGTGATAAAGCATTGCTGTGTCTCCGTATGCTATGCCATTTGCACCTAATACAGAATCAATCATGTTGTGCGTGGCTGTAAAACTCATTTCAGCACCCATTGCCATTGCCAATATTGGCATGGTAAAGTTGCTATCTGCAGCTAGTTGCCATACATAAGCCACGGTGTTACCGTTTTGATCATCAGCCATGCTCCACATTACTTCTATTTGAGCAAAAGCATTGGTGTCAATGTTCACTGTTGCGGCATTCATTGGTGCAGAAATCGTATTCATGTCTGGAGCGTTGTTATAATCACTCAAAAATTGACCTCTCAATTCACCACCTTGATTATTGATCGTGTGAATATTTACATAGTTATCACCCATCAAAAGGTTTGAAACTTGTGTTTCAGTCAAGCTGAATGAGTTTTCCATTGCATCGTATGAGGCACTCATAGTGTCGATAGCAAAGGCAGGATTCAAAATGAATTCAACACCACCTGAAGTGGTTACATCACCTAAGTGAATGTGAGCTCCGCCAGCAATTGCTGTAGCCACTTTAGATTCCAAACCTTCAAATGTTCCGTAAAGCATGATGTTGTTTTGAACACGCTCA
>CAZWXC010000254.1:0-4729 GCA_964637935.1 uncultured Flavobacteriales bacterium
AAAATCAGCAAGTCACCTGGACGAATGAGTTTGCTGTTGAAGAAGACTCTTCAAGTGTTATTTCACTCCTCAAAAACTTTATAAATGGATTTGACTCACTGCTTGGTGGGTTTATTTTTTACACCCCTGACCCACTCGCCGAAAGCATTGCGCTCAAAGACGGTGGAGCAATTCCCGGTGTCACAAAGTACCGGGATATTTTTTATCAGATTGCTATTCCTATCCTTGCCATAATCATATCTTTTATAGCTATCATGCGTATTGGTTCAGATAATACCTATGAACTTAAGTCATTTTTTATCCGTTTGCTGATCGTAGTCGTGTTATTTTTAACCGTCCCGCATGTGCTTTCGTACAGTGTGCAGTTTAATAACTTGCTGGTTGAAAAGATCACGAGCACTCAACAGTTTACTGGATTTTTAGATGACTACTTTGATAAGTCTCAAGAAAAAATAGACGCAAACGAGAGCTCTGAAAAGTTTGGGATTCCTTCCTTTGATATTGCACTTCGAGGCGGTATTTTCAAGTCACTTGGCAAGTTTATTGTCCAAGTATTTTTATTTGCCCTTACCTTTTTGTTTTTACTGTGTGGATTCTTGTATATTGGGTTTCAATTTGTTATTCGCTTTTCAACACTGTTATTTCTGGGAGTAATTTACCCCATTGTTATTCCCTTTGCGCTGGCAGAGAAAACGCAATCGATTGTGCAGACCTTTTTTAAAACCTGGTTTACTTTTTTGATACAGCAACCCGCCTTTGTACTAGGCTTTGCCATTGCTACTGATATCTTCAAAAGCATTTTAGAATCCCAAGGTCCAAGTGTTGGCATGCTCTTTTTCTATACCGGATTTTTATTCTTTTTAGGCGGAGTAAATATGCTGGTTGCTCGTATTTTTGGTGATGCATGGTCTGCGATGTCAAATAATATGATGGCGGCTGTTTCTTCTCGTACCATCATGGCACCAATATCTGCAACTGCACGAGACTTTAAAAAAGGTATTACTGGTAATAAAAGCTTTAGCACCGCACTTGGTAACCAGGTGAAAAATAGATTTCTGACCAAGCAATCAAGCTCTGATTTTAGTACCAACTCAACGCAAACAAAAAATTACAGCTCAAATAACTCAAAAGCAGAGTACAGGGCAAATCCTGTTGCTGTACCCAAAGCACCCTTTTCGCAAAGCTTGATGCAGAGAGGATTTAGAGTACAGTCAGAAAACCCCAAGCAAGGAATCGTTTCTGTCTCTGGCACTGCTTATAAACACGAAGGTAAAAATGGTTTGGCGTCGTACTATCCAACAACCGTTGAAGCTGTGCAAGACGGAGTTCCTCAAGAAAAACTAAAACAAGTTGAGCTGAACAACGATAAATTTATCGACCTCTCGAGCTTTAACAAACTACATCCCAACCCACACAACTTTAATGCAATGCAGGAAGCAAAAAAGCAGGGGAAAGAAATTGATTATGCCTATGTCAAAGAATCGAGCCCACCTCATAAAGTAAAACACTTTTTGGAAGTTTCAGAAAATCGTAACCAAGCATTTGGAGTCAAAGGAGTAATAGTAGAACGACAAGCTAAAAAAGGAACTGAACCAGTAATACGCTTGTACTCACAAAAATCATATGAGAAACATACGAATATATAAAGACGATATACGGACCCATATCTTGCGAAGCATGTTCTTTACGGACACGGCTATCGTTTCTGGTGGCATACTAGTTATTGCCGTTAGCATCTACCTTGTATTTGTCTACGGCTTTCACTTTTTCGATTGGGGATACTATGTGTCTGCGGTATTTGTGGCTATCATCTTTTTTATCGCCTTTGTGAGTCAAAAGATTGATAATCAACCAATTTTTAAAGTTGTACCTCGAGCAACCACCTTTTCTGCATCAAAAAAAGAACTGCGTGTAACCAACCTTGATCCTTACTTTACCGACTTTCATATTCAAGACGACCTGGTTATCCGCAAAGATAAACTAATTCGAATTTACGAGGTTGAGCCATTTGATATCGCTCTCCTTAACGAGCAAGATCGTGAGCACTTTTTTATTAAGCTAAAACACGCAATCCATGTACTACCAACTCAAACACAGTTTATTGTGCGTAAGGTACAAGCTCAAAGCAGTGACTACTCAAAGCACTTCTTTTCACTTTATGATGACGCTTCCCCTGATCGAGAATCATTGATACACGAATATATCGGAAACCTTAAAGATCTGATTGATTCCAACTCATTTTTTGTAACAAAGCACTATGCAGTAATCGCCACACCCTGCAACACAATGAGGTCACAATCTGTAGTTGAGGCAGTCAACAAACTCAACGACATAGGTGCACGGCTTTCTGCTTCGCTCACTGTTTGCAGTATTGCTACGCACCCAGTGACTGGAAATGATCTGAAACAATTTGTTGGGAGTATTTTACGATGATTACAAATGCAAGCAAAACCACTATGAATACACTACTACAAAACATTAGAAATTTTAGTCTAACTTTTACTCTCAAGGATCAGGTAGATGGCTTAAGCCATGAACGAGATATATTTACCGAGGAACTTGTTTCCCTCAAGAAAGAAGCGGACTTGCTTCGAACCAGAAATGAGGGTCTTAAAAAACTAGAACAGCGTGTTCTAAAGGCAGGCTCATCTCCGACAGAAGAGGCACTTGTTGCTGAGATAAAACGACTAATGCAGGTTGTGACTTCGCAGGCAGAAACTATCAAAAAACAACCATTTACAACAAATACTGTTTCTGAACTAGTAAAACCAAAACGAGCGGGGAGTAGAACGCCCCTCGGGTTTATAAAAAGTTACTTTGCGTTTAAAAAAGACCTGAAAGCCTATGAGCAAAAAATACTAACAGAATCAAAAGAAAAGTTTCATCTGGTTGTCGAGAAAAAGGACGAATCTATCAATATCGATCGAAAAACTGAGAGCTCATATAAAAGTGAGTATATTGTCGAGCAAAGCACTCACCTCAATGTTGATGGCAAGCTTAAGCGAATATACTATCTTGCTGATATCCCCGCATACTTAAGTCCGTATGTATTGTTTCGTCTTCTGACTTCTTCATTGCCGTTTACTCTAAGTATTTTTATCGAGCCCGCATCAAGTACTGAGCTGCTTAAAAAAGCACGACAACGGCTGTCTGTACTTGAGATGCAACAGAACGAACGAGTAAGAGCAGGCAAAATCCGAGATCAACAAATTGATAAAAACATCGGCGAAGTCATGAGTTTTATTGATGAGCTCGTACATGAGGCTGAAAAAGGAGTGGTTTACTCGCTGTACTTACAACTTGAAGCAGATACTAAAAAGGAGCTTGAGGCACTACACAAAGAGCTACAAAACATTGCGGGAAGCATGGATTTAACTTTTAATCAGTACACTTTCGGACAGAAACAAGCATTTAAAAATTTCTTACCGTTTGCACAAGATCATGTGCAGGAAAATAGAATTTTACAATCAACGGCAGTTTCCTACCTTATGCCATTTGTTTCCAAACACCTGCATGACCCAGACGGCATATTTATGGGAGTAAACGCATACAATGATTCACTTATCTTCATGGATCCATTTACCTCGAGAAACAACAACATAAATATCTTTGGTGTTTCTGGATCGGGTAAAAGTGTGACCTCAAAAGTATTGATGAACAGGCTCTATATGCGGGGAGTCCAGATCTTGGCAATTGATCCCGAGGGCGAGTATGTAAATCTAGCTAAAAAGTTGGGTGGAGAAGTAATTCAGTTCTCGAGAGAAAACGGCATTAACCCATTTCATATCAACAGCACCAGGGAAAACGATATCTTAGATCATATCTCGACCCTTAAAACTTTCTTTAAGTTCTTTATTCCTCCCGCTCATTATGATGGGGCATTGCTTGATGAAAACCTGATCAAGCTGTATGACTCAGGTACGCCAAACTTTGAAAACTTACTTGAGCTTTTAGATACGCATCCGATGGCAAAAGATTTGAGTGTTTTATCAACCGGAAGCTTACGAGGAATATTTAACTCAAAAAGAAAGCTGGAACTTGATAACAACTTTATTGTGCTTGACCTGCATGATTTGAAAAAGGACGAAAAGCGAGAACCTGCTATGTATTTGTTAACTTCGCTAATCTGGAACTTGATCAATATTCAAAATGGTAAAAAACGCATGTTGTTTATCGATGAAGCACACAAGCTACTTGTTGATCCCGAGGTAGCAGTATTTTACCGAGAGCTCGTCAAACAAGCACGTAAACGCAATACAGGTGTTGTATCTATTACCCAAGATGTAGAAGACTTTTTGCACAACGAATACGGTAAAGCAATTATCACCAACTCTGAGACCAAGATTTTACTCAAGCAATCCTACGCTGCACTTTCTGAAATCGGCACCATTTACCCAATGACAGATGAAGAAAAACAGCAACTTGGGCATCTTGGCATTGGTGAAGTCATACTATTTAGAGAAGCAGAGCACGTACGACTTAATACCATTGTACTTCCATTTGAAAAGCCCCTTGTTTTTACGAGTGATCAATAAACTATGAAGGCACTTGACTACGCGAATGCTTTTAAGAAGCTAAAAGAAGATCCATTTGGACTTGTTGTTGATACGCTACTTGCCGTTATTGTAAATATATTTGCACCTTTCCCGCTGCCCAGTTCATTGGTTGCGCAGTTTAAAGTTCCAATCTTAGGGTTTTTAGCATCACTTGCGATTTTGTTTTTCTTTTT
>CAZWXC010000255.1:0-4721 GCA_964637935.1 uncultured Flavobacteriales bacterium
GGCAGCTAACATCAAGCCAAAACAATTGATTCTCGCATTGCCATCTTATGGTGCCATTTGGGAAACAAAGAATGCCGAAATGGGTGCAAAAGCCGTGTCTTACCTAGGAGAAGTAAGCTACGATTACATTGAGCAAAACATAGATTCAAAGACCATATATGATACTATAAGTCTATCGGCATGGCGGGCATACAAGTCAGATACGGGAGGTAATAAGTACATGCAATGTTGGTTTGATGATGATTCCACGTATTCGGTAAAACTCAATTATATAAAGTCAAAAAGGCTAGCAGGTGTTGGCATTTGGGCTTTAGGTTATCAGCAAGCATACCCGGCCATTTGGTCTGCCATCGCCAAGAATTTATGCGATACAATTATTCTTCCTGGCAAAGGTATAACTCTGCCTATTAAAGCATCTGCTTCGCCCACAGCTAATTCAAAGCTCGACCAGCTTGAGCAAATCTTAAGAAAAGCCATTGACTTCAGAGCAACACTATTATTTACCATTTCATTTGTTATAATCTGTAGCAGCACTGGCTTAGTCATAGCCATGTTTAAACCAGATACCCGGATGTATTTCTTTGGTACCAATGCGAGAATGTTTTATTTCTTAACAGTGGTTTTAATTTTTGTAGTGGTCCTAATGCGCTACATCGAAATCTTCAACAATATATCGCTTGTGGCGATAGTAAGTTTCTTAGTTGGTGTTGTTTCCGTAGGATTTATTAAGTCTAGAGTAGACAAATTTAAAAGAGACAGACCATGAGCAGCTTAGCTAACGAACAGGCTGCTTTGGCAAAAGATCAAGGCAAACTAATGAAGCTTCTGAAAGTGCTGAAAAAGCTTGTTGCTAAAGAATTTTTAATAATCCTTTTGGCGTTGGTTTTGGCTCTCCCTCTAGCGTTCATATATATGCTCCTTTTAGAAGTGCTCGATATAAAAGGGCTCAAAGCTCAACTAATCGCATTTTTTGATGGGGCACCATTATTCTTAGGTGCATACCTCTTTGCAATTTTCACTTTGTACTTCATTAGGTCTATTGTTTCAGCCATATTAACCTTAGTCAAAAAAGAAAGCTAGCATGATTGATAAAGCCCTTCAATTCGTATCTGAATTCTTGAACAAACAGATCCAGTTTAGTTATGGAACGGATGACGTTCATGTGATCGTAAATAGTTTGGTAAATCCAGATGGTTCTGTGACGGAGAATATTGAAAATAAACTAGTGATCTCCTTAATCAACCTTGAACATGAAACAACTGTGAATTCGGGAGGGAATTATGCAGTGGGTGGCGCAAATAATTTTGGAAAGCAAGCACCACCTGTATTCTTGAATTTATACCTTATGGTATCAGCCAACTACAATTCGCTCAACTATATGGAAGCATTAAAAATGCTGTCATCCGTAATTGCGACTTTTCAAAGCAATCCTTATTTCAATAAGCAAGATAACCCGGAACTTCCGGAATCGGTGAACAAGCTAACATTTGAAATATTCAATCTTCCGATCAATGAGTTGAGTCATATCTGGAGTGGGATAGGTGCGAAATATGTTCCGTCCATTCTATACAAAGTGAGAATGATCACGATAAATCAAGGTTTGATCACAAAAGAAGTTTCTGGAGTTTCCGGATTAACCAATAATTCGAATATCAATTAATTATGGAGTCTAATTTTCATCATTGGATTGATCTCAAAATCAATCACGATTACTGGCCTGATAAGATGTTTAGAACATTCAGATTGATTCCTTTTTGGACTACTTCCGAAAAAATGAAAAATTATCAAATAATGTTCACTAAGAATCAGAACTGCGTTTCTTTCTTTACCAATATGGTTTCAGACAAAGAGGTTGACTTTCAGTCGGAATTGAGTGCTTTGGGAAGTTTGTCGTTCCAGCTTGTGATTGAAGATAATCTTTTTTTCAATTATTCGGATTTGCCACTGCCAGGGTCCAATCAAGTTTTTTTCTGCCATAGCGGTCTTGATATGGAATTGCCAAACAAGATGTATTCGGGAGATAAAGTTAGCTTCGAGAATTTGGTTTTATTTCAAGGAAAAATTTTCACAGTTAATGTAAAACTAGGTATCTCCACTTTAGAGGTTAAGTCACTGAAAGGGTCACTAATAAAAGAATGCAGGCTGGCAAGTGATGGTTCGGGAATAATTGACATGAATGCATTTGATGATGGACTCTATCAACTTTGGCTCGATGGCAAACTGTATGACACTTTTTATAGCAGTAGTCAAACACTGAGGCCAGATTGCAAAATAATTGTAACTATTGACAGCGCTGTAGTGAATAAGAATTACCAAAATGTTCCAGTGTTAGATATTTCTTTCAGTGCGCGGAAAGCATTTTTAGAGTATCAAATAGTGGTTTCTCCAAATCGGAAAATCGAGGTTAAGGAGATGATGGTTCATACTGTTGATGGAGAATCATATTTGGGACCAACTGAAACAAAGATTATGGGAAGACAGATGGCTAACACCTTTGTTTCGAAGAACGCTGTTCCGGTTGCTTTTAACACTCAAAACTCAACTCAATTAAAGCTAACCTATTCCAACCAATTTTCCTCTAGAGAAAAGCAGTTGGCTCAGACTTTACCGTCTCCAAATTTAGATAGGATGAAAAAGTTAGATGAAGATTTTCTGTTCACAACAATTGTTCATATATAAATAATCAATTAAAACCAAATAACATGTCACAAACCATGAAGACTCCCGGAGTCTACATTCAAGAATTGGATGCTTTCGGAAATTCGGTTGTGCCGGTTGCCACGGCAGTCCCGGCATTTATCGGCTACACTCAGAAAACCAGTTTTAACGGTAAAAGTCTCGTCAATAAAGCGATAAAAGTCACTTCGTTGGCGGAATTTCTGTTGATTTTTGGAGATACTCCTCCAGAAGTAAAGTATAAGATGGATAGTAAGCCTCTGCCTGATCAGTTAGTGGCACTAAATGCGCGACTTGCAATTACTTCTAAGAACTTAACAGATGCGAATAGCGCTTATGTAGCAGCTGGGGGTACTGCGGTAACGGCAGCCAAAGCTGCCGATGCTGAAACCGCATTAGCCGCTGCACAGAAGGCGCTAGCTGCGAATAAGGATGGGACTAAAACAAATCTACTCACGCTAGCTGTTGCTGCTAATCAAGCGTTAGTAGTCAATTTAACAGTTACAGAAGAGATTGCAACAGTTAATACAGACCCAAACCTTACTGCATTAGCAAAGGCACAAGCAGAATTGGCGGCAGCAAAGAAGGCAGCAGACTCTGCTCAGATAGCCGCAGCTCAAACCGAAGTAAAAACTGCGATGGCAGCGTTTGATGTCATGAGGGATGCAGCGTCATTTGTAAGTGGTGGAAGAGCATATACGCTTTCGAAAGAAACGATCAATTATCGCATGTATAGCGGTTTAAAGTATTTCTATGAAAATGGCGGTGCGAATTGCTATATCATGACCATAGGTGCGTATGATTATGACAAGGAATCAATTTCTGACACCACAGCATTTACAAATGCAATAACTCTTTTAGAAAAGGAATCAGAGCCTACTATGCTGGTTATTCCAGATTTGGTTGAAATAGAAGACACTTCTGAACAGGACTTGGCAGATCGCTATGCTAATGCTTATGCGCTGCAGCAAGCGATGATAAACCATTGCGGTACTATGCTTAACCGAGTTGCCATTTTAGATATTCCTGGCGGTTATTCAGAGCCAATGGTAGGTACTAAAAGCTTTGAACAATTTAGAGATAGCGTGATACCTCAAGTACCGAAGTTTACTAGCTATGCCGCTGCATACTACCCTTGGTTGCATACAACGGTTTATCAGTCATCAGAAGTATCTTATAAAAATGTATCAGAAGCTTCGAGAGGATTGATTTCGGAGCTTTTAACGAACGAGTTCACTGATCCCAAAAAAGGACTTGATCCAAAAATCAAGATTCAGATAGATCTTTTTACAAATGCAACTTCAAGTTCAGATGCACTTGATGCCGCCAATGTGATTTTTCAGAATTTAAGTAAATCATATCAGCTCTTAATGGGAAGTATTATGACCGACATGAACTTAATAGCCCCAAGTTCTGCGATGGCTGGCGTTTATACTGCCGTCGACAATAATGAAGGCGTATGGGTTGCTCCCGCAAATGTTGGAATGCAGAGTACTATTTCCCCTTCCATTAAAATCGATCATGCTGGGCAGGAGGATCTGAATATGCCTTTGGACGGTAAATCAATTTGTGCCATTCGAGCATTTACTGGGCGTGGAAACCTTGTTTGGGGCGCTCGAACTTTAGATGGCAATTCAAATGACTGGCGCTATGTCAATGTGAGAAGAACCTTAATTTACATCGAGCAGTCTATTCAGGAAGCAACTAAAGCATACGTGTTTGCACCAAATGATCCAAGCACATGGGTAAATGTGAAAAGTATGATTGATAGTTTTCTTACAGGACTTTGGAAGCAAGGAGGTTTGGTTGGGCCTAAGCCAGTAGATGCGTTCTCGGTGAGCGTTGGTCTTGGAAGTACTATGACAGGAGATGATATTCTTAATGGAATCATGAGGGTAGCTATTAAAGTTGCAGTTTCTCGTCCTGCTGAGTTCATTGAACTTACATTCCAACAACAAATGCAAAAAGGATAAAACAAAATCACTAATAATTTTAAAATTAAAATATTATGTCAGACGGTTCAGCACAAGACAACAATTGGCCAT
>CAZWXC010000256.1:0-4707 GCA_964637935.1 uncultured Flavobacteriales bacterium
CCACAAATCAAAGAGCGCTTGATTCCTTTTAGTGACTGGGAAAACCTTAGAACTAAAGAAGTTTCGTTTACTTCATTGAATAGCCAATACGGAATTCAGATTGCTGCCTTGGTAGAATTGAAGCCTACTCGTCAGTTTGACAATGTGAAGAACGTAGAAGTGTACGTAGATGAAAATGGAATTTTCAGATATGTTATCGGACGATTTTTGTACCGTCAACAGGCAGAATCATTGTTGAAAAAGATCCGTGAACAAGGCTACGCAGATGCATTCATTGTGGATATAAATCAACCATATTACAACAAAGAAGTATTGGGAATTGGAGATGACAACATTGATTGGCATTTGGACGGTAAAGTTGATTTCAGAGTACAAGTTGGTGCCTTTACTACCATAGTTAGTGGCGCAGTAGCTGAAAAATACCTGTCTATCGATGGCATTAGAGAAAACCAACAAAATGCATTGACAGTACTAACAGTTGGTAGTTATTCAACTTATGAAGAAGCGGCCAAATACAGAGAAGAACTTAAGTCTCAGGGTATTGACGATGCCTTTGTAGTAGCATTTAATAGAGGAAATAAAGTTTCGTTGAAAGAAGCAAAAGACTTCGTAGAAAAGTCAGACATTACTCCGCAAGTAGAATCAACTTTAGAGGAAAGTACAAAAAGAAAAAGAGCAGATTTTTAGTTCGAATCACCGAATTCTAGTTCAAATCTCCCTTTTGAATAATACCAAAAACATTATCAGCATTGAATAGCTTACTTCGAATATCTTTTATAAAAAGAGTAGGTTATTTAAGGTTAAGTTTTGGGAAAAAGCTCCACTTTGTGGGGCTTTTTACGTTTTTACAAATCAGCTTTCAAAAGCTAAATTCAATACGTTATTTTTGCTCGCAACCTATCAACGTGAAAGCTAGAATTATCCCATTTCTGAGCGCGAACTTTTCGTTTGTATGCCTTATGTTGTTAATGCTTGCAACAGTATCTGCACAGGCTCAATTTAGCGAAAAGAGTTTCACGGAGTCTCCAACCTATTCGTCTGAATTAAACGATGACTATCCAAATATCAATCCTTTTTACAGTCAAGATGGCAAGGTGCTTTGGTTCACGAAAGCTGATCATCCGAGCAATGTAGGAGGAGATGGAGATCAAGATATTTGGAAGGCAATAAAGGTTGATGGTAAGTGGCAATCGGTGGATCATAAAAAAATTACCATTAACACTGATGCCAACGAATTGGTTATTGGTACGGGTGGAACAGGTCTAGTTTATATACTTCGTTTTACCCAAGGCGAAACCGAGTCGCTGACAACGCTGCATGCCTACAAAATAAGCGGAGATACATTGGTTAAAGATCATTTTCTTAATATCCCAAATATTGATCGATACAGCGAGTATTTCGGCTTTTTCGTTGCTGCTGATGAAAGCTATATTCTGCTTTCGATGAAAGGTCAATTTTCATTTGGGAAAGAAGACTTGTACGTAATCACTAGACGTGGCGAAGGCTGGTCTGAACCTATACACATGGGTGCTGCAATCAATTCTTCAAGTTTTGAAATGTCACCTTTCATGACGCGCGATGCCAAATATTTGTTTTTTGCGAGCGGTGGACATAACAGCCAAGGTGGGCCAGATATTTTTGTAAGTAAGAGACTTGATAATTCTTGGCGAAATTGGTCAAAGCCGGTAAGCCTGGGGCCTAAAATCAATACCACAGGATTTGAAGCTTATTTCTCACTGAATGAAGAAACTAATATGGCTGCGTTTATTTCGGATAAAGGCGGCAAAGTGAATTCAATCTATGAAGTGCCTTACCGAGAAGTGGATGTGAATCCTTTGGAAGAAGAAACTGCACATTACGCTGCAAGTGGATTTATTAAGCTTGAGAAATTGCCAGCAATGCGCATTAAGCTCAATCTAATGGATGAAAACAACGATGTAGTACAAAGCGTGATGACTTCGGAGGACGGATTCTTTAATATCCAGGCTTTTTTACCAGATCGTAATTACAAGATTGCGATAGACGATTCCATTAAAACAGATTTATCAAAAGCAGATATATTCTTAACCAACCAGAAGGGCGACCAAATGGTGTTTATGAATGAAAAAGAACTCGGAATGTTTGGATTTAAAGTCTTGTCAGGTTCTAAAGTGGATGCGGTAGAAGAATTTGAAAGCCTCGCATCGAAAGGAGCAATTGTAGATAAGTCAACCCAAATTTCGGGTAGAGTGGCATCATTTGGCACCCTGAATGAGAAGGTGCAATTGAACGTGCTCGATGATAATAATAATGTAGTTGAAACCATTGAAACAGATGAGGAAGGCTACTTTAGTTTTAACACAAAGGCTCGAGAAAAGAGTTATTTTTTATCGATAGATGGCGATGGTGCTGGTTTGGTTGATGTGTATGAAATCTATTTGACCAACAATAGCGAAGAAGATGATATTGTAGTTACTAAAACGGGTCAGCAGTTATTCGGATTCAGACTGCTAAATGACGGTAGTGCCTCTGGAATGGAAAAATTACCAGAATTGGATTCTGAAATGCCGGCAACTATTTATCAAAATTTTGGATTGAAGCCGGCCGGATTGTCTGATCAATTGGTTGGTTATTTACAAATAAGTAAGCTCCCGATTATCGATGCTGAAATAATGCTGCTTGATGAGAATGATGCAGTGTTAGAAACAACTACCACTGATTTGGATGGAAAATTCGCTTTTGCGAATATTCTAGCAAACGGAAAGTACTCATTAAAGCTAGCACCAGAGCAGCAGAAAGAACTTGATAAAAGTGAAATCTTTTTAGCAAAAAATATTACCGATGTAGTCTACTACATTAATGATAAAAACACGGGTGTTTTTGCTTTTCAGAAATTAGCAAAGCCCGAATCAAAATCGATTGTTGATCTTCAAAATGAAGTAGAAACGGGAAAAGTAGTATCTAAAAAGACTAGCCTTCAAGGTAAGTTTCAATATGCAAAATTGCCGAAGGTTCCGGTGAAGCTAAAGCTAATGGACGATCGTGAAAATGTGGTTCAAGTAGTAGAAGTAGATGAAAATGGTGAGTTTAGGTTTGAAAATTACACCCTCAATAGAAATTATTTTATTGCTGTAGATGGTGGCGAAGGATTAAGTGATATCTATGAAATATACATTAGTGGTGAGCATAAAAACGTGCTTGTAAATCGAACCAACAAGTCGGTTTATTCATTCAAGGTTTTGCCTTCATTAAACGTTATGCTGACCCAGAGCTTTCAAGAAGATGGCTCAATAGAAGTTGAGAATAAGAGTGAAAATACAATTAGACCAATTGAGTATGATGGTTTGATTTCGGAAACTTATTTAGGTAAAAAACAAGCTTATTTTGAGTTTGATATCGAAATTTTGGATCAAACAGATTATGTGAGTTTGCAACGTATTGCTGCAAAAGCCAATAGTGGCTATGGCGTAATTGTTCGTTTTTCTAAAGAAGCGAAAACGCAGGGCGGAAAGGTTGAATTACTGCCACTTGATGTAGATGAGGCTAATGGCGCAGTAAAAGCGCTTATTAACTACGGTGTGAGCGAATCAGCTATCAAGGTGCGCTCAAATGGAAGCGATCAGTTGATCATGCGTGTCAATTAGATTCTAAGCAAGTTTTCTTAGTTGTTATAATGTACATCGAAGCGCGGGTGCGGCCTTGATGTGGTGGAAATCTGTTTTTTGACTTGGCCATTAAATAAGCCCAAAGGAAAAAGCGACCAGAGGAAGCTCTTTTGCTTGGTTGCTTATTTTGGACAAGGCAAAAACAATTGGAGCCAACAGCAAGAATTGCCGCCCAAAACAATATAATTAATTCAAACTTTAGCCATAAAAAAAGCCTTCAGATTGATTGTTCTGAAGGCTTTTGAGATTTAGACTTTTCTATTTATTGAACCACTAAACGCTGGGTGTTTGTGAATCCATTTTGAATGACAGACACAAAGTAAACTCCTGCGCTGAGGTTTAGGTCGAAATCGGTTTGCTGACTGTTTGAAACGTGGTTTTGAACGATTTGACCTGCAGCATTACGAATAGTGATTTCGGCTTTATCAGTGTTAGCTAAAGCAAGTGTGAATTGCCCAGAACTTGGATTGGGATAAAGGCTGAAATTGAAGTTTTGAACGTCTTCAAAACCTGTACAAATTCCAGTGCTAGCTGTAATCATGCTGCGCTCGCTCAAGCAAAGATCGCGTACTTCCCAATCATAATAAAAGTAATAAAAGCCATAAGGATCGCCATTGGCGCTGCTGCGCGTAATGCTCACGATTCCGTTGATTTCGTAAGGGTAATTTGGTCCGCTATTGTTTCTATACATGTTTGCTTGGCTATTGCCAGAAATACCAAGTTGATAATCGAAACCGGGCTCGATAACGAAGTTTATTGGTACTACTTGCTCCCCATTTATAAGGGTTACAGAAGCAATTTGAAGTGAATTGCCATTGTTGTCTCTCAACTCAATTTCTCTTACTCCAGCGCCTGAAGCGTAAACTTTTACGCTCAACAATTCCATTTTAGAAGAAACATCGAAAATCAAATATTGATTGGCGTTGAAGTTGCCACCTGTACCAAAGTTGTTGGTTGCTGGACCTACATTTTGCGGTGTATTTGGCTCGGCAGATTGGGCATAGTAAGCAGTAGAAACATTCAAAACAGGAGTTTGAAATGTGTCACCTACATGAAGTAAATT
>CAZWXC010000257.1:0-4702 GCA_964637935.1 uncultured Flavobacteriales bacterium
CTCAGCGCAGATAGCGCCAAAGCCGAAATGCTGAAAACCTATAAACTTCTTTACACCAATGATGCTGTAGCTGAGCAGGTAAAAAATCAGGCTTCGTTACTTGATGCTTATGCAATGGAAAATGGTGTGATGATTCAGCTTTCTGATCCAATTTTTCAAAAAGGAGCATTTGAATATAACAATGGACTTAGCGCACCATTTTTTGCTTCTAGCAAAGGATTTTTCGGATGGAAACTAAGTGCTTACTGGTTCAACATATTGGTGCTTTGGTGCATGGTCATCATTCTATTTATAAGTCTCGAATTCAACCTTTTCAAAAATCTAATCAACCTTCCAAGTCTAATCAAATTCAATCAATCTAAATGAAAACAAACATCTACCTCTTCATCATCGCCCTAATGATCGGAGCCACCAGTTGCAATAATGGTTCATCCAGCGGTGATCTTAACACATCAGTCGATTCACTTATGAATGAATCGGCAAATGCAAACAATGCCAAGCTTTCTGAAGAAGTCATCGATCAAATTATCGAAACGTTTCCTTCTCCGCTTGAGCTTACATCTATTCTTTCTACTTCAGGCGCTGAATTCAATTCAGATTACCTAAACAGTTCAGACAACATGGATCGCTTTGAAAGCAGTGCTCAAAAGGCATTCAACCTTGGTGTTTATGGTGCAGATTTGGGCTACACCAATTTTTTTGAAAAACCTACGCAAGCTTTAGGCATATTAAGTGCTGTGCGCGATTTGAGCAACGACCTGAAAGTAGGTCAGTTTTTCGATTTCGGCACCATGAAAAGGTTGGCCGAAAACAAGAATAACCTAGACAGCTTGATGTACATTTCTACTAGAGGTTTTCAAGAAATGGACGACTATTTAACAAGTAACGGTCGCGGTGAGATAAGCTTACTTATGCTTTATGGTGGCTGGCTAGAAGGTTTATACCTGGCTTCTGAATCTTGCAGAAATACACCAGAAGTTTCGCAAGAATTAATTGATCAAATAGGCGAGCAAAAAATAGTAGTAGACAACCTGCTATTGCTCATTGAAGCTTACAAAAACAGTCCTTCAATTACGCCAATTAGCCAAGATCTTGAGTCGCTCAAAAGCATTTATGACAAAGTGACTATTTCATTCACATATGCAGAACCAACAAGAAAAGTGGTGAACGGAATGCTAGTTCTAGAAGACAATAGTAGAAGTGAAATTAAAGTAGAGCCTGCAGTGTTAGTCGAAATTATGAAGACAGTCTCATTAATCAGAAACAAAAAAGTGATGTTATCATGAGAAGTTTATTAGTAGCATTTTCAACCGTATTGTTGCTCTTTGTATCTAATAGCGTAACGGCACAATGCGATGATAAATTGATCAGCGATGTGGCTGATGGATTAGATAAATATAACTATCTGAAAGACTATAAGGTTTGGCTTCCGAAAACAAAGAAGAACAAACTACCGGCAACCGTTTCATACAATTTGATTTTAAACAAAGGAAAGAAGTACCGCTTCTTGATCAATCAAGCAGACGCACTTCCTGGAAAGTTAAAGTTTGAAATGTATGCTGAAGGTAAGGGCATGGTGCTCACCAATTTTGATGGGTTAAGCGCAATGTACTATGGTGGTGTTGAGTTTCAATGCCAAGCTACATCGATGTATACCATCACCATATCGTTTAGCGAAGGTGAAGAAGGTTGCGGGGTTGTAATCGTTGGCTTTGAAGATCCTAAAAAAGGAAAATATGACAACTACTTCGCAAACTAACAACAAAGCGGTATTCATCCTGCTTACAGCGGTGCTGTTTGAGTTTTGGACCATCGCCAAGATTATCAATAGAATTTCATCCCCTGAAATATTAATCCCATAAAAAGAGAAATTATGAAAAAGTATCTATTAACAATTGTTGCTGTATTTGGTATTGGAGCTATTTCGCTTGCTGCCAGTGCCGATAAAAACCTAATTGAATTAGGTAAGATATATCACACTTTTAAGGGTGATACTACGCCAAGTGAAGAGGCCTATGCCAAGATCAAAGAAATAATGAGCACTGAACTAAAACCGGTTGCCAGTTTTGTGCGCGAGGTTATTTCGCCAGACAACAAGCTTATGTCTACAGAATACCTGCGCTTACCAGATGCCGAGGTTTTGAAGCAAGTGTTTACCATTCAGCAAGTGAATTGGAACATGATGCGCGCAAAACCTAGAGCCAATGCAGATGTGCTGGTAGAGCTTTCGCTAAAACGCATAGGCCACAACGATATGGTTGATGCTTATTACGAAATGTTGTTCAGTTCAGTAATCACTGAATATCAAGCACTAGACTTAAGTACAGCTAATCTTGTACTTAACAATTACAATCTAAGAACAGATATTGAAAAGGCTGTGTTCTATTTTAAGGTAATGGATCATTGTGGCAAAAGATTGCTCATGGAGGCAAGCAAGACAGATCCTACTGATCAAGCGATGGCGTTGGGGCAATTTGCCAAATTCCCGCAATTTAACGGTCTTCCATATTATCAATACACAGATTTCGGTTTCGAGCCATTCAAATTGAAAATTTCACCAGATAGGGCAGAAGAAAACTATACTTTGTTTTATTTAAACAGATTTTATGACATGCTTTTGTGGCATGCCGAATGTCTTAACTCAAAGAAAAAATACAAAGAGCAACGAGAGCATTTGATTAAAAATTCTCTGCTTTATAATGAGCAATATTTCAGATTTTCTAGTAACAGAAACATGGTGGAAGCTTTGGCGCAATCTGTAGAAGAATAATCGCATTACGATTTGGGACAACCGCGCGGCTGCTAACCGTGCGGGGATGAAGGGTAGCAGGCATTCACTGAACTATGATCAAGTATTTCTCTTCTTGATCATTGGTTTTCGGTGAATGCTTTTTTTTAACTTTTGATTATGTAATCAAAATGAGGACTCACTTATTACAGATACCATTTTCTGTACCAATACACTGTTTGGGATGGTTAATTTTTCCCCATCAATGGTCTCAATGTGAACGAAGTAGTAGCCAATATCTTTAACCTTACCTTGGATCGGGTAGTCCTTATCATGGATCTTTATTTCATCACCCAACTTTAATGGATGATTAAAGAATAAAATGAGTCCTGACGTGATGTTTGAGAGCAATGACCATTGTGCAAAGAATGCTATTCCGAGCACCGTAACAAGTGATGACAGAAAAATGAATAAGTCTTGCTGATCGATGCCCCAAATGCCTACAATAGCTAGCAAGCCTAGCAACACTACCAAAAAGTTGATGAGCTTAACAATCAGTTTTCTACGTTGATAGCTAAAATTGAATTTTCTGAGTGATCTGCTGATTGCGCTTCGCGAAAGCAAACGCAAGATGATCATAAACAGAAAAACGACAGCGGTTTCAATGACTTCAATGCTGAATTCGAACATAGAAATTTGCAATAGATATATGAGGCGAAATTACACTAGCAAACTCAGTATTCACGATCTATTCTTTCTGTTTTAACAAGGTTTAAATTTCATCTTTTATAAGAGCTTCAATTTGTTGATTCTTTGATATTTGTGTTTCTGAAAGGGATTCAAATTTTTTAGGTTTTATTTTTTGATTTCGGAGTGCAGGCTGTAGGTATGTTTTCATAACTCTTACGTATATAAATCTTTCGTTTTTATACTTTCGTTTCAGCCAAACATTATGAAAGAATTACGCACTAATACGCGGGAGCTTTCACACTTTGACGTGCACTTAATTCTAGCTTATTGGTATACTGCCGATGAGTTTTATTTGCGCAGTCTTGGAGCCGATATTAACAAATTGCCTCCTAAAAAAGTGATGGAAGAAATGCTGCAAATGCAGCTCATATCAGATTATTCTGATAAGTCTAGTTATGCCATTATCTGGGAATTGGATGAAATTCCGATTGGCCATTGCAATGTGAATCAAATAAAGTTTGGAAAAAGTGCTTTTATGCACTTGCATTTATGGGATGATGCTCATCGAGAAAAGGGCATAGGTAGTAAGTTAGTTTTGCAATCATTGCCATACTTTTTCGAAAATTTGAAACTTGATGTTTTGTATTGCGAACCCTATGCATTGAATCCAGCTCCTAACAAAACTTTGCAAAAAGTGGGTTTTGATTTCGAAATGAAACATATTAGCACTCCAGGTTCTATAAATTTTGAACAAGAAGTGAATAGATGGAAGCTTACAAAAGCACAATATGAAGGATTATATCGACCTTAGTAGATAGTTTTTTAATCATGTTACCAGACGTGTTTCCAACTCTGTGCACCGAAAGGTTGCAGCTTCGCCAATTGACAACGGATGATGCGCAAGATGTATTGGAGGTTTTTGCATTCAATAAAGAGAATCCGACAGTAGAATATGCGGTGGATAAAATCAACACATTAAGCAGTACTTTCAAGAAAAAAGAAGGAGTCACATGGGCAATTATATTTCAAAATGAGTTGGTAGGCACAGTTGGGTTTTACCGCGGATTTAATAACGATACTGGTGAAATTGGCTATGTGCTAAAATCAAAATTCAAGCGACTAGGAATCATGTCAGAGGCGAGCGTTTGCGTCATGAAGTTTGCTTTTGAACGGGTTGGAGTAGAAAAAATCACGGCTTTTACAGGGGGGGATAATTCACCTTCTATCAAGATGTTGCATTCACTTGGCTTTATTCCATCAACTATACCATCTGATAAATATTCG
>CAZWXC010000258.1:0-4659 GCA_964637935.1 uncultured Flavobacteriales bacterium
AATGCTGTCTCTAGCTATTGCATTTTGTTCAACCTCCATTACCGCTATGAGCGAATCTTCAAGTTGTCTTTTCGGATTAAAAATAGCATCGACTTTAGGTTCTACCCTATTCAAAAGACTATCCATCTCAATAGTACCAATATCAGCCATTTGAAGACTAATTCTAGCGTACTGCTGCGTAGAATCGAGATACGTATTTAGCAACGATTGGCTTTTTTCAGCATTGTCTATATAGTCCTTAAAAAATGCTCTTTCGTTAGATTCTATCAAATCATAGCGTTCGATATTTCCGTTGTAAAAAGCTTGTCTTACAAACTTTAATGCATCTACTATGGACAAGGATCGTGAAAACGACTTTTCTTCCACCAGTAGCGCTTGTGTCTCATCAATTTTCTTGAGCAGTCTTGGATTAATAGCCTGTTTTGGATCACTCGCATTCACCTCAATTTCAAATGGAACTACTCCACCAAAATTTGATTCGAACCAATGTAAATCAGCCACTACAGGATGATTTTTCGGAAGATCATCAACAATATTACCCGTGGTTTTTATTTGAAAAACACCACCGATGGAAACTAAAACCAAAGCAATAGTTATCCCATAAACCCATTTACGATCGCGCTTGCTGGTTCTTACAAACCACTTGATTAAGCTAATAATCCACTTGCGCTCTAGGTGATCTGTTTTGGTAACAGCGGTAACTTTCATATAACTGAAAGTGATTGTAATTACAACCAATGAAAGGAAAAACAGGAACATAATGCTCAAGAAAGCAACAATTCCAAACTCAACTAAAATGATACTTTGAGTGAAAATAAATGTCAAGAAACCTACTGCTGTAGTGGCATTAGTCATGAATGTTGCCTTACCAATTTTCGACACTACTCTTACTAAAGCTTTAGCCTTATTGCCATGTGCGTTCAACTCAGCATGAAAAGTATTGATGAGGTAAATACAATTTGGTATTCCGATAACGATAATCAGGGGAGGAATTAAGCTGGTAAGAATCGTGATTTCGTAGCCGAGTAAATTGATTGCTCCGAGGCTCCATATCACACCCAAAATCACCACAAGCATCGAAATCATTACTGGTTTCACACTCTTAAAGAAAATCCAAAGAATAATAATGGTAACGATTACAGTCAGTAAAATGAAAAGCTTTAGCTCCGTGCGCACAAGCATATTCAATGTCTGCCTGATGTAAGGCATACCCGAGTATTTAATATCTAAATCGTTATTTGTTTCAAATTCTTCAACCCTATCTAAAATACTGGCAAAAAACTCTTCTCGCTCAGTAGAATTGAATCGTTTGTTTGACATAGAAATTGCCATCAAACTATAATAGCTGTCTGGATTGTAAAGAAGCGATTTGTAGAATGGCAGACTCTCAAAAACAGCAAAAACGCTATCCAACTCGGTCTGATCTCTTACCTCTCCTGCAATAATCGGAACGATATTGAATTTTTTAAGCTCGGCATCTTTTTCGATATTGAATGCACTGCCAAGAGACAAAACGGTATCAACGCCTTCAACTTCGCTGATGTAACGACCTAAACGGTACCATTTATTGAAGAGATTTACGTCTTGGAATAAATTTTCTTCAATTCCAATAACGAAAACAGTCGATTCTTCTCTAAATCGATCTCTAAATTCATCGTAATCGATAAGCGTTTGATCATCATCTGGAAGCATGCGTGGTAGACCATAAGCCAACTTCACTCCCCCAGCCTGAAAAGCCATTATAACGGTTATAATTCCGATAAAGATCAAAATCATAACCCGATATCTTATCATCAAACGGGCAATATTGGCCCACATAAGCGTCAATTTTTTAAGCTGGCCGAAGGTAAGAGAATGACACAAATACACGCGCGAAGTGCTGTTCTTTTTAGACCTTTGCGACATTAAAGACTACGTAAACATATTATCTAAACTGTCTTTGGGCAAAGCACTGAATTTTGGCCTTACACTAAGCAGTTATTATTACAGCCGACTAACAGGTTCGTCTGCGCACTGGGGCAAGCCGTTGAGTCTATCATTGGAACCAACCACAGCCTGTAATTTGCGTTGCCCTGAATGCCCAAGCGGCTTGCGCAGCTTTAAAAGACCCACAGGTAAAATGAACCTTGAAATGCTGGACAAGATTTTAGACGATGTTCGATCGCATTGTCTTTATATCAATTTCTATTTTCAAGGAGAACCATACCTACATCCTCAATTTTTGGAAATGGTAGCGCGCTGCAAAAAGGCTGGTATTTATTCTGCTACTAGCACCAATGCGCATTTTTTAAATTCTGAAAAAGCCAAAGCCACTGTAGAATCTGGTCTTGATAGACTCATTATTTCAATTGATGGTACCGATCAAGGTACCTATGAAAGCTACCGAAAAGAAGGTAGTCTTGACAAGGTGATAGAAGGTGCTAAAAACATCATTCACTGGAAAAAAGAATTGAAGAGTAATACTCCTCATGTGATATTTCAATTCTTGGTGGTAAAACCAAACGAGCATCAAATCGAGGAAGTGCAAGCACTGGGTAAAGAAATTGGCGCTGACGAAGTACGTTTAAAAACGGCCCAGATTTACGACTTTGAAAACGGCAGCGACTTGATTCCAAGCATTGATAAATATTCGCGATACACTCAAAAACCCGATGGCAAATGGGCCATTAAAAACCCACTTGACGACCATTGTTGGCGCATGTGGAGCGGCAGTGTCATTACATGGGATGGGCGCGTGGTGCCATGTTGCTTTGACAAAGATGCAGAGCACGCCATGGGTAACTTGAACGATAAAAACTTCAGTGAAATCTGGAATAGCGATGCTTATCAAAACTTTAGAAAAAGCATTTTAATCTCAAGAAGCGAAATTGAAATGTGTAAAAATTGTAGCGAAGGCACTACCGTTTGGGCTGATTCACAGTCATAAAAAAAGGGCGCCATTTCTGCCGCCCTTCACATGTAATTTATTCTACAGACTTATACAGTCATTATGTCTTTCTCTTTTACAACAAGAAGCTCATCCACTTTTGTTGTAAACTTATCTGTCAGCTTTTGAACTCTATCTTCAGCATCTTTCGCTAAATCTTCAGAAATAGTTTCTTTTTGAAGCTTTTTGATTTCGTCATTCGCGTCTTTGCGAGCAGTTCTGATTGAAACTTTAGCATGTTCGCCTTCTGTCTTGGTTTGCTTTACCAAATTCATTCTTCGCTCTTCAGTCAATGGCGGAACATTGATCATTATGATCTCACCATTATTTTGAGGATTCAAACCAAGATTTGCAATCATAATTGCCTTCTCAATGGTACTCAGTAGTCCTTTTTCCCATGGCTGAATAGTAATAGTACGTGCGTCAGGCGTATTCACATTACTTACCTGAGCAAGTGGTGTGCTTGAACCATAGTACTCAACGAAAATACCATCAAGCATATTTGAGTGCGCTTTTCCAGCTCTAATCTTCAACAATTCTTTACTAAGGTGATCAATTGCTGCTTGCATTGACTCTTTTGTACTATCTAATACGAATTCTATCTCGTCCATTTCGTTCAATTATTAGGAGGTGCAAATTAAATAAATGAATCCTTAAGCTACTAACGTTCCAACTTTTACACCAGACACAACTTTCATCAAGTTGCCTTCTTTGTTCATATCAAAAACAATAATTGGAACATTGTTTTCTCTGCACAACGTGAATGCAGTCATATCCATCACATTCAAGTCTTTTGCAATTACTTCTTGAAACGTCAAAGTATCAAATTTTGTAGCGGTTGGATCTTTCTCTGGATCAGCAGTGTAAATTCCATCTACTCTGGTTCCCTTTAAAATCACGTCAGCTTCAATTTCAATAGCTCTTAGTGAAGCCGCTGTATCTGTTGTAAAGTATGGATTTCCTGTTCCTGCACCAAAAATCACAACGCGACCTTTTTCTAGGTGTCGCACCGCTTTTCTTCTAATAAATGGTTCTGCAATTTGCTCCATTTTAATGGCCGATTGCAATCGAGTTTTCATACCCAAAGCTTCTAGCGCAGATTGAACACTCAAACCATTGATCATGGTTGCAAGCATACCCATGTGGTCACCTTGTACTCTATCAATACCGCTTTTCTCAGCTTGTATTCCTCGATAGATGTTGCCACCACCAATTACAATGGCGACTTCTACACCCATTTCAACCAATTCTTTGATCTCTTTACCATACTGCATCAAGCGTACGTTGTCGATACCATAGTTTTGAGAACCCATGAGCGCTTCACCGCTCAACTTTAATAAAATGCGTTTGTATTTAGATTGTGACATGTGGCAAACGTAATTGATTTTTGAAGTGATATTGACTCTCTGTTGCGCTGTTTTGCTAACAAGTAACCCAACAAATTTTTAGGCACAAAAAAAGAGCGATGGTTTGCATCGCTCTTCTTAATAATCATTATGGTTTAGTTTAACGCGTGACGCTTGAAAGCGGTTACCGTTAAATCTTTTTCAACACCATTAAGCATTTGCTCTACAGACACTTTATTGTCTTTGATAAAAGCTTGAGCCAACAATGTGTTTTCTTTGAAGAATTTGTTCAATTTTCCAACAGCGATTTTCTCAACCATCTCTTCAGGTTTTCCTTCTTGGCGAGCAAGATCTTTTCCTATTTCGATTTCCTTTTCGATGATTTCT
>CAZWXC010000259.1:0-4658 GCA_964637935.1 uncultured Flavobacteriales bacterium
ATTTAATGACTGGTATTCCAAAAGAAATTACGGTTTCTTATGTAGAAATCGCTCATGCCTTGGACAAGTCAATTTCTAAAATTGAGGAAGCAATTTTAAGTGCACTTGAAATGACTCCACCAGAATTGAGTGCCGATATTTACAAAACAGGAATTTACTTAGCTGGTGGCGGATCTATGTTGAGAGGCTTAGACAAGCGTATTAGCATGAAAACTAAGCTGCCTGTACACGTGGCTGAAGATCCACTTAGAGCGGTAGCACGCGGAACCGGAATTGCGTTGAAAAACGCACACAGATTCCCGTTCTTGATGAAGTAATAACCAACGAAAAGATGTTCTCATTTAGATGCGAAACTTACTTGAGTTTCTTTGGAAAAACCAATTTACACTCATCTTCCTCTTGTTGGAAGTGGTGGGTTTCTTTCTATTGAGTTCTACTAACAGCTTTCATCAAAGTAAACTTTACTCAGCATCCGTAGCCTATTCGGGTAAAATCTACAGTATCAATCAAGCTTACCAGCAATACATTGGGCTACAGGAAGAAAACGCTCGCTTAAGAGAAGAAAATGCGATGCTTCGCGAAGAGCTTTTTACGCGCCCAGTCAACAATAAGTTACTAAATAAGACTTTCGAAACCATTCCGGCAACGGTGATTATGAGCACGTTTAATCGGGGTAGCAATTTCATCATCATCAATAAAGGTGAACAAGACGGTGTGAGAAGTGAAATGGGCGTAATTAGCACTTCGGGAATAGTAGGAAGAGTAATTCACGTAAGTGATAAATATGCTGCAATCATGCCTGTATTGCATAGTCAAAGTATTACAAGTGTTCGACTCAAAAACCAAGACTATTTTGGCCGTTGCAAGTGGAATCAATACGATCCCGAAATTGCTCAAATGCTTGACGTGCCCAATCATGTGGTAATAAATGAAGGCGATACGATTGTAACTCGTGGTTCCAATGGCCTATTTCCGAACGGAGAAATGGTTGGAGTAGTAATCTCTGCATCGAAAGACCCAAGTGAAGGTTTTCAAGAAATCAATTTGAAGTTGAGTACCAATTTCCAAAACTTGAAATCAGTGTATCTCATTCAAAACAACTTCAAGTCAGAGCTTGATTCTTTGGAAAACTCAATAAACGTATGGGACGAGAAGTAATCATACATATCATCAGATTCATTTTACTTGTTTTGTTACAAGTATTGGTGTTAAACCAAGTTCAGTTTACCGGCATTTTAAATCCGTATTTATATCTATACTTTCTGCTGGTGTTACCTGTTGACTTTTCACCAAACATGGGGTTGATAGTTGGTTTTTTCCTTGGTCTGACAATAGATATTTTTAGTCAAACGCTTGGTATGCATACCATAGCTACAGTGTTTGCAGCTTATTGTAGACCATACGCCTTAAGATACATGGCACCGAGAGATGGATACGAATCTTCGAGAATACCCGGTATTAAACAAATGGGCTGGCTTTGGTTTTTAACGTATGCATCCATCATTATAGTTTTCCATCATTTTGTATTATTCTTTATGGAATCTTTCAAAATGTCTGGCCTTTGGTTCACACTCGGAAAAGCTATTGGGAGTGGTATCTTAACCCTCGTTTTAGCCATTATTGCTGAAATGCTTTTTGCTAGAAAAGCTGGAAAGGGCTTGGGTTATGAATAATCTTGAGAACCGAAAACTGATTGTAATCTCAGTATTTATAGTTATTGGATTGATTTTCAGTTTGAGGTTATTTTACATTCAAGTCATTGACGATTCATACAGTTCTTCGGCAGATAACCAAGCACTTCGTTTTGTAACAAAATATCCCGCTCGAGGTATTATTTACGATCGTGAAGGTGAAATATTAGTGCACAACCAAGCAGCGTTTGACCTCATGGTTATTCCACGTCAAGTGAAGAATATTGACACTTTTGGTTTTTGCGAATTGCTTCATATCGATACTGCAGAATTCAACCTCAGGTTGAAAAAAGCTCGATCATACTCAAGCTATCGCGAAAGCGTATTTCAAAAGCAACTCACAGCAGATGAATATGCTATAATTGCCGAAAACCTTTACCGTTTTCCAGGATTTTATGGTCAAAAGAGAAGCTTGAGATTATATCCTGACAGCACTGCAGCGCACGTTTTGGGCTACATTGGTGAGGTTGGAGCACGTGATCTTGAACGCGATTCGTTTTATCGTTCTGGTGACTTTATCGGTATTGGTGGTTTAGAGCGCGAATACGAGAAATTTCTCCGCGGAAAGCGTGGATTAGAAGTATTGATGGTGGATAAATATGGAATGGTTCAGGATCATCATAGCAATGGAGATCTTAATCGTGAAGCAGAAGCCGGAATGGACCTCGTTTCTACTATTGACATTAAGCTACAGAAATATGGCGAGCGATTGATGATCAATAAAAAAGGAAGTATTGTAGCCATTGAGCCAAGCACGGGCGAAGTACTCTGCCTGATCTCAGCACCTAGCTATGACCCTAATTTACTGGTTGGTGTAAAACGGGCATCAAACTATGCACTGCTTGCTGCTGACGACTCTTTGGTGCCTTTGTTTAACAGAGCTTTGATGGCGAAATATCCTCCAGGTTCTATTTTCAAAATCATTCAAACATTGATTGCTTTACAAGATGGTGTAATCAATATAAATACAGGAATAACTTGTAATAAAGCATTGGTAGGATGTCATAATCACCCATCTGCTACCAACATCAAAGAAGCCATTCAAATGTCTTGCAACCCATATTTCCATCAGGTTTTTAAGCGATTGATCAATAAAGGATATTCAAAAAATTATTTTGAGGATAGTGCTTTAGGCTTGGATGAATGGAGTAAAAAAGTTGATGCCTTTGGTCTAGGGAAAAGATTGGCTTTGGACTTACCCAACTTGAAAGCAGGAAGCATACCGGATGTATCACTTTATGATAGAATCTATGGTCATAATAGATGGGCGTTTAGCACCATTTATTCTGTAAGTATTGGTCAAGGCGAGGTAGAAGTAGTTCCATTGCAAATGGCAAATTTGGCTGCTACTATTGCCAATCGAGGTTATTATAACGATCCGCATCTGATCAAATCAATGCACGGTTCATACGATACTACTTTGCAAGTTAACCGGCACTCAACCCATATTGATGCTCAGTATTATGAACCAATCATCGAAGCAATGAATTGGGTAGTAGAAAAACCCGGAGGAACTGCTCGCAGAGCAAAGATTGATGGCATAGAAGTTTGCGGGAAAACCGGAACGGCTGAAAACCCGCATGGTGAAGATCACTCGGTTTTTATTGCATTTGCTCCAAAAGACAACCCAAAAATTGCGATTGCAGTTTATGTTGAAAATGCTGGTTTTGGCGGAACTTGGGCGGCACCAATTGCGAGTTTGATGATGGAAAAATACATCAAGGGAAATATTGCTGACACACTTAAAGAACAGCGCATTTTAGAAGCAAATCTATTAGATGTAAAAGTTGAGAAGTAGACGCAACATATTTGAAGATATAGATTGGATCACGGTTTTTATCTATACTATACTCGCCTTTTTCGGTTGGGTATGCATTTACAGCGCTACCTTTTCTGATGCAAACATTGGCCTCGGATTGACCCAAACCAATCATGGCAAGCAAATGCTCTTTATGATCATTTCAAGCATCGTTGCTATTGCAATTCTATTTCTAGATCACCGGTTTTTTGAAACGCTGGCTTACGGAGTTTATGGACTTGGCTTGGCTTTGCTCCTGTTAGTTTTAGTCTTTGGCTCAGAAATAAAAGGTGCACAATCTTGGTTTGTGATGGGTCCGATTAGTTTTCAACCCAGTGAAATTGCGAAATATGGAACCGCACTTGCACTAGCCAAGTTTATTTCTGCAAATCACAACACCTTCAATACGTTTCAAACCAGATTAAAAGCAGCGGCAATTATTTGCATGCCTGCCGCCCTCATTATGTTGCAGCCTGATGTGGGAAGCATGCTCGTATTTACCGCATTGAGCATCGTTCTTTATCGCGAAGGTCTAAGTGGCTGGTTCTTTGTGCTCGGTTTTATTGCCATTATACTTTTCATTTCAGCTTTGTATTTAAAACAGTATGAATGGGTGATTTTCGGAACCTTAATTAAAGGGAAAGTAGCTTTCATCACGTTCATGGTTTTACTGAGCAGCTTTACTTATTATATTTTCAGAAAAGCGAAAGGCAGTCTATTGATTATTTCTGGAGCATTAGTGGCTATGCTTGGCTTCTTCTTGTCAGTAGATTATGTGTTTGATAATGTGCTCAAGATTCACCATCAAAATAGAATCAACGAACTTTTAGGAATTGTTTCTGATCCGAAAGGTGCTGGATACAATGTGCATCAATCTATGATTGCCTTTGGGTCAGGTGGATTTTCAGGACGGGGATTTTTAGAAGGAACTCAAACCCAACTTAAATACGTTCCAGAACAATTCACTGATTTCATCTTCAGTACTTTGGGTGAAGAATGGGGCTTTTTAGGTACTTTTTTAGTGATCTCACTTTTCGTTTTTCTAATGGCGCGTATCATTTGGCTTTCAGAAAAACAACGTTCTGTATTCACCAGAATATATGGCTATAGCGTTGCCTCAATCTTCTTCATTCACTTTGCCATAAACATTGGTATGACCATTGGGTTGG
>CAZWXC010000260.1:0-4613 GCA_964637935.1 uncultured Flavobacteriales bacterium
AGACCATCTAAAAGAAGAAGAGTTTAATAATTAGCAAGAAGAAATGGCAAGATACACAGGACCTAAGTCAAAAATTGCTAGAAAGTTTCGTGATCCAATCTTTGGACCAGACAAAGCATTAGAAAGGAAGAATTATCCTCCAGGAATGCATGGACCAAATAAGCGTAGAATGAAGCAATCTGAATATGCAATTCAGCTTCAGGAAAAGCAAAAGGCAAAATATACTTACGGTATTTTAGAGCGTCAATTCTCTAACTTATTTGAAGAAGCTTCTAGAAGAAAAGGAACAACAGGTGAGAACCTTTTGATGCTTTGCGAATCAAGGTTAGATAATACCGTTTTCAGAATGGGTATTGCTCCAACTAGAAGAGCTGCACGTCAGTTTGTTGGTCACAGACACATTACAGTAAACGGAGACGTAGTCAATATTCCATCTTATCAGTTAAAAGCTGGTGATAAAGTTGCCGTTAGAGAAAAGTCAAAATCGCTTGAGGCAATTTTGAATTCTGTAGCTGGAAGCAACACGAAAAGTTATCCATGGTTAGAATTCGATAAATCTAGCCTTGTAGGAACATTCATTATCAATCCAACAAGAGATCAAATTCCGGAAACTATCCGTGAGCAATTGATCGTTGAATTGTACTCTAAATAATTAAACCTCAATTCTGTCTACTTATGGCAATACTTGATTTTCAGCGTCCCGATAAAGTAATAATGATCCAAGCGGATGATTTCAAAGGTCAATTTGAATTCCGTCCTTTGGAGCCAGGTTATGGTATTACGATCGGCAATGCCCTAAGAAGAATTTTGCTTTCTTCTTTAGAGGGGTACGCTATCACATCCATTAAAGTTGAAGGTGTCGATCACGAATTCAGCACAATCAAAGGAGTGATTGAAGATGTTACTGAGATGGTGCTAAACCTTAAGGAAGTACGTATTAAGCAACAAATTAAAGAGGAAGACACTGAGAAAGTAAAAATCAAAGTAAGTGGTCAAAACACATTTACTGCAGGTGATATAGGTAAGTTCACCACTTCTTTCCAAGTTCTAAATCCTGATCATGTTATTTGTCACATGGATGAGTCGGTAACGCTCGAAATGGAAGTAACCATAGGTAAGGGTAGAGGATATGTTCCTTCTGAAGAAAATAGAGTTGCGAATGCTCCTATCGGAACCATCTTTTTAGATTCTATTTATACTCCGATAAAGAATGTTAGATACACGATAGAAAATTATCGTGTGGAGCAGAAAACGGATTATGAAAAACTAATTCTAGATATAGATACTGACGGATCTATTCATCCAAAAGAAGCTTTGAAAGAAGCTGCTAAAATTCTTATTCATCACTTCATGTTGTTCAGCGATGAACGAATAACACTTGACCAAGTTGAGAAGAAGGCTGAAGAAGAATTGGATGAGAATACGCTTCACATGCGTCAGTTATTGAAGACAAAGCTTGTTGATATGGATCTTTCAGTGAGAGCATTAAATTGCTTGAAAGCAGCTGATGTAGAGACGCTGGGCGAGCTTGTTACTTATGAGAAAAATGATCTTCTCAAGTTTAGAAACTTTGGTAAAAAGTCTCTTACTGAATTGGAAGATCTAGTACAAATTAAAGGCTTGCATTTTGGCATGAACGTGGCAAAATACATGTTGGATAAGGAATAAGATAACGCTTGACTTTTAAGCAATGAAACATCAAATTAAGAAAAATCCGCTCGGTAGAACAACTTCGCACCGTAAAGCAATGATGGCTAACATGGCTGCGTCATTAATCGAGCACAAGAGAATTAGCACAACTGTAGCAAAAGCTAAAGCCCTTAGAGGTTATGTTGAGCCAATCATCACCAAGTCAAAAGAAGATACTACACACTCACGAAGATTGGTTTTCAGCCAACTTCAAAACAAGTTTGCAGTTTCTGAACTTTTTAGAGAAGTAGCTCCAAAGGTTGCTAATCGTCCAGGTGGTTATACTAGAATTATCAAAACTGGCTTCAGACAAGGTGATGCTGCTGAAATGTGCATTATCGAACTTGTAGATTTCAATGATGTTTACACATCAGATAAGAAGGCAGCTTCTAAGAAAACTAGAAGATCAAGAAGAGGAACTGGTGCTTCAACTGATAAGAAAGAGACAAAGTCTGTAGTAGCTGAAGTTGCCGAGACAGTAGTTGATAAGGTTGAAGAGATTGTTGAAGATGTGAAAGATGCAGCTGAAGACATTACTTCAACTGAGGATAATGCAGGTACAGACGAAAAGAAAGAAGAGTCTAAATAATCTGTGATTCAACACAAAAATATTAAGAGGATGGGTTTATACTTGTCCTCTTTTTTTATGCTTTCGAATTAATAGTTTTTGCTACTATGAAATACAATGAACGAAATCAAGCAGTGCTATTGCTTGAGGATGGTACTTACTACTATGGAAAGGCTGCTGGTAAAATCGGTACTACTACCGGTGAAATAGCTTTTAATACAGGGATGACCGGCTATCAAGAAATTTTTACCGACCCGAGTTATTTTGGTCAGATTTTATTAATGACACCTTCTCATATCGGAAACTATGGGATACATCCAACTGAAGTGGAATCTGATGACATTAAGATTGCTGGTTTAGTTTGCAAGAAGTTCTCTGAAATTTTTTCGAGAGCAGCTGCTGACGAATCTATTCAGAGTTATTTTGAGCGTCAAGATTTAGTAGGTATTTCGGATGTTGACACCCGAGCATTAACGCGTCATATTCGAGATAAGGGAGCTATGAACGCAATCATTAGTAGTGAGAATTTGGATTTGGAATCATTAAAGTCTCAGCTTTCTAAAGTGCCGAGCATGGATGGTCTTGAATTGAGTTCTAAAGTTTGTACAAAAACAGCTTTTGAAGAAGGCGATACTAATGCTTTGAATAAAGTAGCTCTTATTGATTTTGGAGTGAAAAAGAATATTGTACGCTGTCTTACGGATAGAGGTTGTTTAGTGAAAGTGTTTCCAATGCATGTTTCGGTAGCTCAAATTTTAGAGTGGAAACCGGATGGAATAATGTTGAGCAATGGTCCTGGTGACCCTTCAGCCATGCCGGATTCAGTGAAATTGATTCAAGACTTGCAACAACATGATATACCAACATTTGGTATTTGCCTAGGGCACCAATTGCTTGCTATAGCGAATGGACTTTCTACTTTCAAAATGCACAACGGGCACAGAGGAATAAATCATCCTGTAAAGAATTTAGCAACAGGAAAATGCGAAATTACTTCTCAAAATCATGGTTTTGTAGTGAATAGAGCAGAGGCTGAATCTAGAGATGATATTACCGTAACACATGTTCATTTGAATGATGATACTTTAGCGGGTATTAAATTGAATAACAGAAAATCTTTCTCGGTTCAGTATCACCCTGAATCTTCCGCAGGTCCTCATGACAGCAGATATTTGTTTGATGATTTCATCGATCTAATAAATTCGAATAAAACTCAATTAGCTTAATCTTTTATTATGGGAGTTATATCACAAATAATGGCTCGTGAAATCCTTGATTCACGAGGTAATCCGACAGTGGAAGTAGACGTGATTCTTGATTCAGGAATCATCGGTACGGCAGCTGTTCCTTCAGGTGCATCTACAGGAATTCATGAAGCTGTTGAGTTAAGAGACGGAGATTCGTCCAGATATCTTGGTAAAGGTGTTTTGAAAGCCGTGAGCAATATCAACGATGTTATTGCTAAAGAGCTTCAAGGTGCATTTGTATCGAGCCAGACGGCCATCGATGCCCACATGATTTCTATGGATGGCAGTTCGAACAAGTCAAATCTTGGTGCGAATTCTATTTTGGCAGTTTCACTTGCAATAGCCAAAGCTGCTGCTCAAGATCACGGAATGCCACTTTATAGATATCTCGGTGGGGTAAATGCAAGCACACTGCCAATTCCGATGATGAATATTTTGAATGGAGGAGCTCATGCAGACAACAAAATAGATTTTCAAGAATTTATGATCATGCCGGTTGGCGCTGATCGCTTTTCAGAATCGTTGCGAATGGGAACAGAAGTGTTTCATCATTTGAAGAGTGTTTTGAAAAAAGATGGCTATTCTACCAACGTAGGTGATGAAGGTGGTTTTGCACCAAATTTGGAAAGTAACGAAAAGGCAATTGAATACGTACTAAGAGCAATTGAGGCTGCAGGTTATCGTCCAGGTGAAGATATTTATATCGCAATGGATGCTGCGAGCAGTGAGTACTTTGACAAGAAAAAAGGTAAATACGTTTTCAAAAAGTCGAGTGGTAAAGAACTTTCTCCGGCCGAAATGGTTGATTACTGGGCAGAGTGGACAAAGAAGTATCCAATTCTATCCATTGAAGATGGTATGGATGAAGATGATTGGGATGGATGGAAAATGCTCACAGATAAAGTAGGGGATAAAATTCAGCTAGTTGGCGATGATTTATTCGTGACAAACACGGAACGTCTGCAGCAAGGAATTGACCAAGGTATAGCAAATTCTATTTTGATTAAAGTGAATCAAATAGGAACGCTTACTGAAACAATAAATGCAGTTGAATTGGCAAAACTTCACAGCTATACCTCAGTAATGAGTCATAGAAGTGGCGAAACTGA
>CAZWXC010000261.1:0-4592 GCA_964637935.1 uncultured Flavobacteriales bacterium
TTCAAAAGTTAAACCATATTTAACATGAATTCCAATTCGAGGAGAAATCTCAGTAATGCCTTGCATGAATGGCGCACGACCTTTAATTAATGCATTTTCGTGCTTGGCAAAATCATAGCGTTCTATGCGCTCACCACTTGCATCTCTCGGATCTACAATAATGTAAACTGGTTTCACTAAACCAAGTGTTCCGCCAAATAAGAAGTGATAGCTTACTCTCACTCCTTTTTCAACTTCTTTATCGAACATCGTCTTTTGCCATCCAAAAGAAGTTCTAATAAATGCCACTGAGTTAATTTTACCGTAATAGTAGCTTCTAACGTTTTGAGTGCCGATTGAATTTCTCTTGAATTCTTTCGAATGTCTGATGTTTAATACCTCAATATTCAGAATCTTATTTGAAAACGCTGTTTGTCTCCAGCCTCTTCGATAATATGCTCCAATGCCCGCTGTGTGAAGGTAACCACCGTAAACGTTGTGCGATCTGTAAAAAGCGCGCTTTTCTATTGGATTTCCGCCATCAGCTTGACCATAGCTGTCTATGCCAATTAGGCTTACAAGCAAACAGCATAGTATGATGGACTTTTTAAGCATTGTTTTCCGAAAGTAATATTTTAAGCAGAGTTTGAGCGTCTGAAATAATAACGTATTTCAAATACAAAGAGTTTGAATATCAAAAAGAATGAACAAAAAAAAGACTCTTGGAGTGTGATAAGTGCTTATCGCCAAAAGTCTTGGTAGGAAAATCGTGGGTGGAATACCCAGAAATAAACTGGTTTTAGCCGTTAACTTCTAAAGAAACTGATTCTGCCTGGCCGTATGCTGGGCAAGTTTCATGAGATTTGCAAGAAGATAAACTTGCTGAAAGACCCGCGATGGCTATGATAGCTATGATTATTCTTTTCATTTTGTTGAGTTTTTGCTGTATAAGGTTTCAAAAGTAAGTCTTAATGCAAGAAAACGAACCTTTGCTGAATTGGTTTTTAACATATTAATGTACAATGAACAAGTCTTTAATGTTGCGTCTATTATTTGAAAAAACGGCAAACAATGATTGGACGTCCTTATTAAAGAACGAATTAAATGCTGAATATTTCAATGCGTTAAGTGCTTTTGTCAATGAACAGCGCATAAATAATGAAGTGTTTCCGGCAGAAGAAAACATTTTTAGAGCATTCAGTAAAACTTCACTAGCTGAGGTTAAAGTGGTTATCTTAGGTCAAGACCCTTATCATGGGCCCAATCAGGCAAATGGATTAGCATTTTCGGTGTCTAGTGATATGAAATTGCCCCCTTCTTTAAAAAACATTTACAAAGAACTTCAGCAAGATATTAATGGTCAGTTTTATCAATTGGGTGACCTTACACCGTGGGCAGAGCAAGGTGTGTTGCTTTTAAATGCCACACTTACAGTAAACAAGTCTAAACCTGGTTCACACCAAAAACAAGGTTGGGAACGTTTCACTGATGCTGTAATAAAACAACTTTCAAACGAAAAAAAGCACATCGTTTTTTTACTTTGGGGAAATTATGCCAGAGCCAAAAAAGTACTTATTGATGAATCTAAGCATCTTGTTTTGGAGGCGGCACATCCTTCGCCTTTTTCGGCTCACAGAGGTTTTTTTGGCACAAATCATTTTTCGAAAACCAATGAATATTTGCACAAGAATGGCAAGAGCGAGATTAATTGGTGTACTTAGTTTCTTGTTGGTGCTGGGTTTTAAGTTAAAAGCTCAAACAGATTCTTTGATGGTTTTTACTTACAAAGTGCTTATAAATGCAGAAAGTGGAAAAATCAAAAAACATTTTGATCAACGCACTTTTAAGGCTGAAAACTGGATTGATGCTTTAGAATCACTTCAACAAGATTTGTTTTCTTCAGGATACTTAACTCCGGCAATTGAGTTTGATACAATTGATGACCACATTGATGTAAACGTTACACCATCCATACAATACAAATGGATGAACTTACAGATAGACGAAAAGGACTTCTCCATATTAAGAAGATCAGGTGTCAACGTAAATCGCTTTCGCGGAAATGTGGTTTCGTTGTCACAATTCAATTCACTTCGAAAAAAACCTGTAAGATACTTGGAAAACAATGGGTTTCCATTTGCTAAGTTGATGCTTGATAGCGTAGAGATTATCAATGGTGCGCTGAGTGCTAAATTGACTATTGACAATGGACCATTGGTTAAAATTGATAGTGTCGTGATCAATGGTAATTTGCAAATTAGAAAGAGCTACATCACCAATTATATCGGAATCAAAGAGGGTAGTTTGTATAATGAATCTGCCATCAAGGCTATTCCTAGCAAGCTAGCCGATATTAGTTTCTTAACGGAGTCGCAATCGGCTAAAGTCTTTTTTAATAAAGATGAAACGAAGGTTTTATTGTTTCTTAAAGAAAGAAAAGCCAGCCGTTTTGATGGAATTATCGGCTTTCTGCCAGATCCAAATACAGGCGGAATAGTTGTGACTGGAGACGCTAAAGTGCATCTTGAAAATGCCTTGAAGCAAGGCGAAGAGATTGACTTGAATTGGCGCAGACTTCAGTCAAACACACAAGAATTAAATGCTGGAGTGGTTTCTCCATTTGTGTTTAATTCACCTATTTCAATTGATGTTTTAGGTGGTTTTTATCGAAGAGATACCACATTTACAGATTTAGATGCGGAAATCGGCCTGCGATATGTAGTTAGTCAAAACAACTATTTACGAGCTTTTATTTCGAGAAAAAGCACTTCGCTTATTTCTACGTTACAATACGAGAACAGCATTTTGCCACCAGAATATTTAGACCGAAAAATCACCAATTACGGCTTAGGTTTGAGGTTTTCGAAACTGGATTATAAGTTGAATCCCGCCAATGGATATGTGTTGCTTTCTAGCGTTTCGGCAGGAGATAGGCAAGTGGTTAAGAATAGTCGATTGCCCGAAATTATCTATGAAAATCTAACACTGAATTCCATTCAGTTCAATGCTCGGGTTGATGCGTCATACTATTTAACTTATATAAAGCGTGTGGTTTGGCATCAACAGCTCAAGGCAAGTAGCGTTTCAAATAATCAATTGTTTAATAATGATGCTGAGCGCATTGGCGGCTTGAACACGCTGCGTGGATTCAATGAGCAATCGATATTTGCCACCACTTATGCCTTGTTGAGGAATGAACTTCGCTATCAGTTTGAGCGAGACGGCTACGCATTTTTGTTTTTTGATGGTGCGTGGTACGAAAATCAAAGCATCGATCCGTTGGGCGCAACTCGCGATACTCCATTTGGGTTTGGTGCTGGATTTACCTTTGGAACGAAAGCGGGAATATTCAGTATTTCTTATGCCTTAGGCAAAGAATTGGGTAATCCGATTCTGCTTGCTTCAAACAAAATTCACTTTGGTTTTGTAAGCGTTTTTTAAGAAAACAAGGCTGTGTTTAGCTAACTTTTACTTGGTTTCTTTGCACATTCATAATTAAAGGTGAACGAATTAATTCTTTATATAGGTTTTGCTTTGGCTTTGGGTTTTGTGCTTGGTTATTTTTTGAAAAAAATGACAAGTAATGGCACTGTTGATCAAAATGAATTATTGCGTTTAACTACTGCTGAGAAAGAGCTTTTGGCTCATAAAGCAGCGCTAAATGCTGATTTGATCAATGCAAACCGAAGTATCGATGCCTTAAAGCAAAGGCTTGATTCGGAAAATGAAGCGTATAAAGTGTTGTTGAGTAAAAGTTCGGGTTTGGAAACGGCAAATGCTTTTCAAGAAAAACAACTCGCTGAACAAACCATTCAATTGAAGGAATTAAATGATCGTCTAAAACTGGAGTTTGAAAACTTGGCGAACCAGATTTTAAAGCAAACGGCCAATGACTTTAGTGTTTCAAACCAAAAACAAATTGGTGAATTGCTGCTCCCACTCAAGGAGCGAATTGCTGGTTTTGAAAAGCGAGTGAACGAAGTTCATACCTCCGATTCAAAAGATAGATCTGAATTGTTGAGCACTGTGAAATCGCTGATGGAGCTCAATCATCAATTGAAAGGCGAAGCCAATAATTTGACCAATGCCCTAAAAGGTGACACGCGGCAGCAAGGTGCATGGGGCGAATTTATATTAGAAAAGATCTTAGAAAGTTCAGGGCTAGAAAAGGGTTTGGAGTACGAAACGCAAGTGACTACTAAAGACGAAGACGGAATTTTCAGACCAGATGTGATCGTCAATTTGCCCGACAGTAAATACATTATAATCGATTCAAAAGTGTCGTTAAAGGCATTTGAAAGTTACATCAGCTCAGAAGATATTGATGCGCAAAAAACGTTTTTAGCTCAACACGTGGCAAGTGTTAAGCAGCATGTGAAATCGCTGAGTTCAAAGAGCTATCATCACAAATTTGAAGGACAATCGCTTGATTTTGTGCTCATGTTTATGCCCGTTGAAGCGGGTTTTTCTGAAGCGTTAAAGGCTGATCGTTCGCTCTACAATTTTGCTTGGGATCATAAAATAGTAATTGTGAGTCCTACAACGCTTTTGGCCACTTTGCGAACTATTTCTAGCGTTTGGAAACAAGAAAAGCAAAACAGAAACGTCATTCA